>NZ_JBHSBI010000018.1:0-200864 GCF_042650645.1 Nonomuraea purpurea | reverse complement strand
TTCAGATTCGGGTAAGCCATCAGGCCCAGGAACCTCCCTTCAGTTCCTCCCGGCTCAACCGGGGATACAACAGAGCGCCTCGTGGCGCACTGGCGTTTCCCGCCAATTCGCTCACTATGAGTTGTGCGCCGTCCACATTGCGATGCCCCGCCATCGCCAGCGCACGGTCAACGAAGTGTCGCAGCAGCGGCACCGACCACGCCCTCCAGGAACCAGCCGTTGACGAAGCTGTCCTTGAACCCGAGCAACGTGGATGCGCGGAGGTGATCTGGGTGGTGTGTACGTGGGCAACCGCGAAAGGCGGTGCGGGGAACACGGCGCCATCCTTGACTGGCCAGCAGTTAGAAGATGGTCGCGCGTGGCTTCGGCCCTGATGCTTTCGGTGAGTCCCATTTCTTCACGGCCGACATCCGCGAGGTCGTATTGACGCAGTTTGAGGGGTCTGCCATGGCCATCGACCTTTGGCGCCCCGGCCAGGGACTCCACCGCCTCAAACGCGCATAGGTCGCCGTCGGCGCTGCCGCGTCATCTGGCCGGCGAATGCTGCCGCTGCTCGCCTACGGCTTTTGCCGGAAGTGAGTTGATCATTCCCACTATGATCACCTCGATCCGTCCACTCCGCCAAAGGTGAGCCCGTGAAGAAGTCCGTCTCCGTTGCGTTACTCGCGTTACTCGGCACCCCCCTGCTGACCCTCCCGGCGTCCGCCACGTCGACTGCCGAGATCCAGGTACTGGCCGCCGACACCCAGCCGAAGATCGACAGGCCTCAGCTCGACAAGATCAAGGCCGACGCCGCTGCCCGGGGCGTCCCGCTGGCGCAGGCGCTGACCGACTACTTCGCACAGGCCCGGACGTCCCTGACCGAGGCCGACGAGCCGGATGGGCCTGTCGACGTACCTGAGCTGAACGTGGACGACCTGACTGCCGCCGAGCTCACCGATCTCACGCAATACGCCCAGGATCAAGGGCTCGACCTCGCGCAGACGATCGAACGGCGCGGCTGGCAGACCACGTTCTCCGACGTCGCCGAGAAGCTGGAGGCGGACTTCGGGGCCGAGTTCTCCGGCGCCGCCATGGCCGAGGACGGCTCGTCGGCCTGGTTCGCTTTCAAGGGCGAGACGCCGGAGGCAGCGCTGGCCCTGGCCAGGACGCTGCCCGTGGAGGTACAGCTGCAGAGCAACCGCGGCTACTCCGAGGCCGAGCTCGCGGCGGCAAGCGAGAGCGTGGACGAGCAACTCGCCGACGACCCCCAGATCGCGAGCACGGAAACGGCCTATGACATCCGATCCGGCACGATCGAGGTCAAAGCGATACTGACCCCGGCCGCCCAGCAGACGCCGAAGAGCATTCCCGCTCCTTCTCCCGGGATCGAGGGCGTCCGCGTCGAGGTGACGATCACCGACAAGCCGAACGAGCCCTACGACAACTACGTTCGCGGCGGCGGCTATCTCACCGAGGCCGGCGCCTGCACCACTGGATTCAACTTGAAGTACGCCACGACGGACACCAAGCGTCTGGCCACGGCAGGGCACTGCGACTCGGCGAGCTACACCTACCGCAACCACCCCACCCAGGGCGGCACCCGTTCCGTCAAGAAGGTGTGGACGCACATCGGCAAATATGGCGACATCGGCTACTTCACCCACGGCGGTGGGACGGCGACCCGCACCTTCTACTACGCGAAGAACTTGGCGCGCTACGCCACCTCCGCGGCGATGAGCCGGCCGGCCGTCGGCACCATGATCTGCAAGTATGGCTACAACACCGGGGCCACCTGCGCAACAGTGAAGTACCGGAACGTCACAGGCGGAACCTGGTCCGATGGCAAGGCCCGCAAAGGCCTCGTGCAGATGAACACGGGCATCGCCAAGGAGGGCGACAGCGGCGGCCCCTTCTACTATGGCGGCAAGGCCTATGGGCTCACCACCGGCGGCGGCTCCTGGGCGACCTTCTGGACGCCGACGTTCATGTTCAACAACGCCAGGGACTACAAGGTCTGGACGAAGTAGGCACCCTCAGCCGGGGCGGGCATGCATGGGCGCCGCCCGCCCCCGGCGCTGCGGTCGCTTCCCCCAGACCCTTCGTGCGGTAGGGGACCGAACCGGCCCTAGCCCGATCCGCGGGAGGCGCGCCGTCCCGGTCGGCGGGTCAGCAGGAAGAGGGCGGTCACGAGGGCTGCGGCGAAGCAGGCGACGATGGTGCGGACCGCGGGCAGGTACCAGACGGGGCCGTCGACGACGACAGTGTGCACGGGTTCGTCGGAGTACCCGATGCCGAACGGGGTGAACGTGCTGACAGCCGACAGGAGAACGAGGTAGGCGACGGCCGAGACGAATGCGGCGGTTTGGGGCCCGGGGGTGCCGCCCAGCCTGCTGACCCAGCGGGCCAGCAGCGTCAGGCCCACGGCGGCGAGTGCGAACAGCATGGCGTAGGTCCGCACGCTGTCGGCCGCAGCGTCGAGGAACATGTCGCTGGTATTCAGGTCGCCGACGTATTCCTCTCCCTTGAGACGCGCGTCTTCGTAGGCGATGCGCCGTGCCTCGTCGATGCCGACGACGCCGAGTCCGGTGATGACCGGCCCGGCCCAGATCGAGGCTGTGATGAGCGCGGCCGGCGCTCCGCTCTCCGGCACCGGTGCGGCGGGCGCTCCGTCCGCCGGCGCCGGCTCGGCTACCAGTCGGGTCAGGGCCGTTACCAGCGGCACAGTCGCGCAGACCGCGGTGATCACCGTCGGCGTGATCCAGGAGGTGATGAAGATGGTGGGGATGAGCAGGCCGAGCAGGAGCAGCAAGAAGGGCAGGGCGGCCAACCCGCCGACGACCAGCACGCCCTTGGACGCGCACCGCCGAAAGGCCGCCCGCCCGAGCACGGCCAGCCCCACGGAGACGAGCGCGGCGAGTATCACCACGGGGATGGGCGGCTCCCATGTGTCGTCCCACTCCAGGAGGTGCCACGAGACCAGATACCACGCGTAGCCGACCGTCGCGACGGCCGCGATGCCGAGCGCGCTCCCCCTGAAAGCGCGGCGGGCGAAGGCGTGGGCATCCGGTCCGGAATGCGAGCACTGCTCCCGGTGAGGAGGGATCGTCGCCAGGCCCGCGACGAAGGACAGCACGGCGAGGCCGATCAACACGTTGTTCATCGCGGCGTACCAGGACGCCCCATCAGCGGCCATCCCCAGACGCCCTATCGCGGTGAACAGCGCAAACCCGAGCAGGCAGGGGCCGAGCAGCGCGGCGAGCAGGGTGCCCACCGGCCTGCGCCGGGCGACCAACGTGCCCGCGACGACCATCAGCGGCGCTCCGGCGCCGCAGAACAGGGCGTTCGCGATCAGCAACCCTATGCTGGGAGTGCCGGGGACGAACAGCGCGGCCTTCAGTACTGGCACCAGGGTGACCAGGGCTTGCACGACCGACTCCGGCGCGATTTTGCGGAGATTCCACCCGGTCGACACCTCCAGCACGGCGAGATCCAGCCCGGCCAGCACGGCGCAGCACACGCCGACGGCTCCGAGCAGCACGGCCGCCACCGCGCTCCTCCGCGTGGCTGTTCCGAAATCTCCGGACAAGGTTCCCACCCCCGAGATCATCACCCAAACGTAGCTTTCAAGTGAGCACATGGGGCCGTATCCGACATATTCCCTGGTCGGGTCCTTGGTTGGTCTTCGCGCCGTCGCACGATTCACCGCAATGAAGCCCCCTCCTCGCGCCGAAATGACGCGCTAGATCCGATCTAGCGGCCCTTCTAGCGCCTTCTTGGTGACGGCGGAGAAGGGAGAGGGGCCACCATGGCGAGCGGCAGCCCGTTGCGGGTCGCGGTGATCATCGGCAGCACCCGGGTGGGCCGCATGTGCGACACCGTCGGCGGCTGGTTCGCCGAGCGGGCGCGCCGGCGCGACGACCTCGCGATCGAGCTTCTCGATCTGGCCGGCTACGACTTTCCCGGCTGCTACCCGCAGGAGGCGACGCCGTCGATGTGCGAGTTCGCCGTGGCGATCGGCCGGGCGGAGGCGTTCGTCGTCGTCACCCCCGAGTACAACCGCAGTTTCCCCGCCTCGCTCAAGCAGGCGATCGACTTCGCCTATGACGAGTGGCAGGCCAAGCCCGTCGGGTTCGTCGCCTATGGCTCAGGATCCACCGGCTTCTACGCCGTCGAACATCTCCGTACGGTCTTCGGCGCCCTGCATGCCGTGACCATGCCCGACTGGGTGGGAATCGACCTGCTCGGCGCGGACGTCGACGAGGGCAGGCCGCGTGACGCCGACGACCGCCTGCGCGCGGTCGCGGCCCTGCTCGACCAGCTCACCTGGTGGGGCCGCGTGCTGCGTGACGGGCGGCGCGAACATCCTTACGTCTCATGAATGGAGCATCATGCCCGATCCAGCGATCCGAACCTCCGGCCTGGTCAAGGTCTTCGGCGACAACCGCGCCGTGGACGGCCTGGACCTGGAGGTCCCCACCGGCGCCGTGTACGGCGTGCTCGGCCCCAACGGGGCAGGCAAGACCACGGCCGTGCGCATGCTGGCCACGCTGCTGCGTCCCGACGGCGGCGAGGCGACCGTGTTCGGGCACGACGTGGTGCGCGAGGCGGACGCCGTACGCAGCCGCGTCAGCCTGACCGGCCAGTACGCCTCCGTGGACGAGGACATGACCGGCCTGGAGAACCTCATCCTGCTCGGCCGCCTTCTCGGACACCGCAAACCGGCCGCCAGGGAACGCGCCGCCGAACTGCTGGAGGCGTTCGGGTTGTCGGAGGCCGCCGGACGGCAGGTCAAGACGTACTCGGGCGGGATGCGGCGCAGGATCGACATCGCCGCCAGCATCTTGAACACGCCTGACCTGCTCTTCCTGGACGAGCCCACGACAGGTCTCGACCCGCGCAGCCGCAACCAGGTCTGGGACATCGTCCGCATCGTCGTGGCCCACGGCACCACCGTGCTGCTCACCACCCAGTACCTGGAGGAGGCCGACCGGCTCGCCGGCCGCATCGCGGTCATCGACCACGGCAGGGTCATCGCCGAGGGCACGCCTGGCGAGCTGAAGTCGTCCGTCGGGTCCGGCTCGGTCCACGTACGGCTGCGCGACCCCGCGACCAGGCCCGAGGCGGAGCGCGTGCTCGCCGAGACGCTGGACGCGCCCGTCTACCTGGAGGCGGACCCGGTGGCGCTCACCGCCCGCATCACCGGGGGCGGCAACGGGGCGGAGCAGGCTTCGCGCGCCCTGGGGCGGCTGGCCGAGTCCGGCATCGTCGTCGACGACTTCTCCCTCGGCCAGCCCAGCCTGGACGAGGTCTTCCTCGCCCTCACCGACCGTCCCGCCACTGAGGAGGCCGCGGCATGAGCACGACCACCGAGAACGACACCACGTACACGCCCGCGGCCGAGGCACTGGCCACGATCTTGGCGCCGGGGGCCAAGCCGCCTCGGCCGAGCGCGTGGTCGGCGTCGGTCACGTTCGGCTGGCGGGCGATGTTGAAGATCAAGCACGTGCCCGAGCAGCTTTTCGACGTGACCGCGTTCCCGCTGATGATGACGCTGATGTTCACCTACCTTTTCGGCGGCGCGCTGGCCGGGTCGCCGACGGAGTACCTGCAGTTCCTGCTGCCGGGCATCATGGTGACGAGCGTCGTGATGATCACCATGTACACCGGTGTCGAGGTGAACAAGGACATCGAGAAGGGGGTCTTCGACCGTTTCCGCACGCTGCCGATCTGGCGGCCCTCACCCCTGGTCGGCTACCTGCTGGGCGACCTGCTGCGCTACACGATCGCCTCGGTCGTCATCCTGGCGGTCGGGCTGGTCATGGGGTTCCGTCCGCAGGGCGGCGTCGCCGGGATGGTCGGCGGGATCCTGTTGTTGCTGGGGTTCTCGTTCGCGTTCTCCTGGTTGTGGACCATGTTCGGGCTGCTGGTGCGCAGTGAGAAGTCGGTGATGGGGATCAGCATGCTGGTGTTGATGCCGTTGACCTTCCTGAGCAACGTTTATGTTGATCCGTCCACGATGCCCGGCTGGTTGCAGGTGTTCGTGAACGCCAGCCCGATCACTCATCTGGTGAGCGCGGTGCGGTCGACGATCGCGGGCACGCCGGACTTCGGGGAGATCACGTGGGTGCTGGTGTCGTCCGGGGTGCTCATCGCGGTGTTCGGCACCCTGACCATGCGCCTGTACAACCGCAAGTGACCCCCGCCGGTCAGAGACGCCAGGCGGTTTCTTCGTCGGGCCGGTAGCGGCAGGTGGATCCCGTGGAGACCGAGGCGCGCAGGTGGGCGGCCAGTTCGGGGTGGGCGTCGTCGAGTTTGCGGAGCACGTCGCGGATCCTGGCGGTGACCGTCTTGCGGGCCCGTTCCGCTTCGTCGCCCAAGCGGCGCGTACGCCCGCCGAGCCCGGACGAGGACCGCAGCTCCTCCAGCAACGCGGCCCGCTCCCGGTCGAACTCCGCCGCCCGCCGGTCGTCGCCCACCTCGACGGCCCGGTCGATCTCCTCGTCGAGCTGGGACAGCCGGCGGCGGTAACGGCTCTTGGCCTCCTCGTCGAGCACGTCGTCGCCGCCCATCCGCCGGGCCGCGACGACGACGTGGCCGCCTTCCGGGTCGAGCAGCGCCACGGCGGGCACGTCGTCACCCGGGCGGCTGAGCAGCGTGTGCAGGTCGCGCAGGCCCTTGGCGTCGGGCATGCGGGCGATCCGCCCCGCGAACCCCAACGTCCAGACCGTGCCTTCCCTCACGAATTCCCCACCGCCGCCGGATCCGGGCGTGCGTTCGTGGCGATGATCCGGGGCCGGCGCGTACGCGCGTACCGGCTCCAGGACGTGCGGCATGCCCAGTTCCTCCGCCTCACGCCGCACCTCGTCGAGCAGGTCGTCGGCCGCCGCACGGTCGCCGGGAAGGCCACGGGCGAGGAGGGTTTCCGCGAGGCGGGCGCGGGCCAGGACCGACCACGGCCGGGCCCGCATCAGGTCGGCCGAGCGGTAGGCGGCGGTCAGCTCCTCCACGGCCTCGGCCCAGCGTCCGCAGGCCGCGTCCACGAGGCCGAGCCAGAGGTCGTAGGGCCCGCTGACGTCCCAGCCGAGCAGCGACACCACCCACTGCCCCCGGTGCGGAGCCAGCGCCGCCCGCGCTCTGGCGCACAGCTCCGGGTCGCCGGTGGCCGCGGCGAGTTCCGCCTGGAAGCGCAGCCACAGCGGCTCGACCATGCCCTCGCGCGGCTCGCCGTCGTCGAGGTGGCGCAGCGCCGTGTCGAGGTCGCCGGTCTGCAGGGCGGTCAGCGCCTCCAGCAGCCCGACGCACGGGTGGGCGGTGCCCCGCAGCCCGAGGAGCACCTCCTGCTGCTCCTCGACCTTGCCCTGCAGCGCCAGCAGCGCCCAGCGGTGGTGTTCCAGCATGAACTCGAACTCGTCGTGGCGTTTGTCCCAGTGGATGCCCGACATGTGGGACGCGGCCTCGGCGAAGCGGCCGGTGAGGGCGGCGATGATGCTGGCGTCCATGGAGGCGGTCATGGACAGGTGGGGCTGCTCGCTGCGGTGCCCCCTGGCGGCGTAGTCGTGGAAGGCGTCGAGGTAGCGGGGGTCGGCCTGCTCGATCATGGCGACCCAGCGCAGCGCGGCGGCGAAGTGGGCCAGCTCGGTGTCGGCGGTGCGCCGGGCCACCGCCATCAGCTCGCCCATGAGCCGCGCCCGTTCGCCCGCCGTGCCCGGCCCCCAGATGATGTCGTGGTGGGCCCAGAGGCCGAACGTCAGCGCGGCGTCGTCGCCGCCCCGCCGGGCCAGGTTGACCAGGTGGAGGACGAGGTCGAGGGCGAGCCGCTCGTCGGGCGCCGCCCCGCCGACGAGCTTGGCGTGGGCCGCTCTGAGTTCCCCGAGCGCCTTGTCGCGGCCGCGGTGGGCGTGCAGGACCAGCGCGACGCGGGCGGGCAGCTCGGGGTCGTCGAGGTCGCGGGCGTTGACGGCGGCCTCGTCGAAGAGCCGCCCCGCCTCGTCGACCTCGCCGATGTGGTGGAGCTCTCTGCCCAGGTCGAGCGCGATCATGGCGTGCCCGCGCGGGTCGGCGACGGCGCTCACCTCATGGGCCCTGCGCAGGTGGCCGACCTGCTCCTCGTGGGCCAGCCTGGCCCGCGCGTCACGGGCGGCGGCCAGCAGCAGGGCGACGGCCCGCCCGGCGGGAACGCGGTCGCCCGCGAGGTAGGCGTGCCTGGCCAGGTCGCCCGGCTGCACCTTGCCCGCCGTCGCGGGCGCGCGGTCGAGGGCGGCGACGACCGCGCCGTGCAGGTCGCGCGGGTCGTCGAGCGAGTCGTAGAGGGTTTCGCGCACCAGGTCGTGCGCGAACGCGAACACACCGCCGCCCCTGGTCACCACGAGCCTGGCGACCACCGCCAGCTCGAGCAGCCGATCGACATGGGCGACAGGGGCCGCGACGGCGGCGGCGAGCACCTGGCGGTGGAACTCTCGCCCGAGCACGGCCGCGGCGGGCAGCAGCGCGGAGACCTCGCGGGGCAGCAGGGACAGGCGGCGCAGCAGCGCGTCGCGCACGCCTGGCGCGACGGCGCCGGCCGAGCCGCCGCTGCGCCAGAGCCTGGCGGTCTGCTCGACGAAGAACGGGTTGCCGCCCGTACGCAGGTGCACCTCGGCGACCAGGTCGGACGGCGGCTCCCGACCCGCGGTGCGAGCCATGAGGGCGGCCACGCCCGCCTGGTCGAGCCCGGTGAGCGTGATCGAGGTGGCCCGCGCGACGAGCGGCGACAGCAGGTCGCGCAGCGGGTGGTCGACCGGCTCGACCTCGGCGTCGCGGTAGGTGCCGATCAGCAGCAGCCGTTCGAACCAGGTCTGCCGCGCCGCGAACTCCAGCAGCCGCAGCGAGGCCGGGTCGGCCGCGTGAAGGTCGTCGATGACGACCACGACCGGACGCCGCTGCGCCAGCGTGACCAGCGCGGAGGTCACGCCGTCGTAGAGGCGGAAGCCGTCGGGGACGTCGCCGGTCTGCGCCTCGCCGAGCAGGGCGGACAGGCACGGACCCGCCGCCGCCTCGGCCGCCGCCCACTCGTCGGGCTCGACGGCCCGCCGCAGGGCGCGGATGACCTGGACCCACGGCCAGAAACCCGGCGCGCTGCCGGAATCCCAGCAAACCCCGCCGACGACCAGCGCGCCGCACCGCCTGGCCTCGCCCGCCGCGTCGGTGACGAGCGTGGTCTTGCCGATGCCGGCCTCGCCGGTGACCAGCACGAGGCCGCCGTGGCTGTCGATCAGCCGCGCGATCTCGGCACGCAGCAGCCCGGCCGGGTGTTCCCTGCCGATGAGCGTGGAGACGTCGATAGGCATGACGCTTGCACGCTATCCGCCCGGGCCGACAATTTCCTATGGGCGTGCTACCAGGCCACCTCCAGCGAAGTCAGCCCGTGCACGATGCTGTAGGGGCGGAAGCGCGGCTCGGCGTCCGTCAGCCGCAGGCCGGGGAAGCGCCGCAGCAGCGCGGGGAAGGCGATGCGCATCTCCATGCGGGCCAGCGGGGCGCCCAGGCAGTGGTGGATGCCGTGGCCGAAGGCGATGTGGCCGGCGGCGTCGCGGGTGATGTCGAGCCTGTCGGGGTCGGGCACGAGCAGGGCGTCCCTGTTGGCGGCGGGCAGGGCGCAGATCACCAGGTCTCCCGCGGCGACGGGATGACCGCCGATCTCGGTGTCCCGTGTGGCCTCCTTGGTCGTGCCGGAGGCGACGACGCTGAGATAGCGCAGCAGCTCCTCCACCGCGGCGTCGATCCGCTCCGGCTCCTTCCTGAGCAGTTCGAGCTGGTCGGGGTGGCGCAGCAGGGCGAGCGTGCCCAGGGAGAGCATGTTGGAGGTGGTCTCGTGCCCGGCGAACAGCAGCAGGCTGCCGATGCCGATGAGCTCGTCCGTGGTGAGGTCGTCGCCGTGCTCGCGGACGAGCATGCCGAGCAGCTCCTCGCCGGGGTCGGCCTGGACGCGCGTGACGTGCTCCTCCATGTAGGCCCGCGCCGCGAACTGCAGCGCCACCCGCTCCTCCGCGGGGGCGGTCAGGTCGAGCATCCGGCTCGAACGCTCCTGGAACCCCTCGCGGTCGGCGTAAGGGACGCCGAGCAGCTCGCAGATCACCAGGGAGGGGATCGGCAGCCCGAACGAGGTCACCAGGTCGGCCGGGGAGCCCGCCGCCTCCATCGCGTCGAGGTGGTCGTCCACGATGGCCTTGATCCTCGGCTCCAGGCGGCGCATGCGGTGGTTGGTGAACTCGGGGGTCAGCACACGACGCAGCCGGGTGTGCTCGGGCGGGTCCTGCCCGAGCAGGTTGCCCGCGTTCATCTTGGCCAGCTGTTCGGGGGTCAGCTCAGGGGCGCCGGGCAGCCGGGCGATCGTCTGCCGCGCGATCCTGAACCGCTCGGCGTCGCCCAGCACCTCGCGTACGTCCGCGTGCCGGGTGACGAGCCAGGCGTCCTGGCCGAACACGGTCGTGATGCGCGTGACCCCCTCCTCGCGCGCCGCCGCCAGCTCCGGAGTCGGGTCGAACTCCACCCGCCGCATGTGCAGCGGCATCGCCGAGGTCTCGGTCATGGGAACCCCTACGTGTTTGTAGTTGTGGGGGTAAAAGGTAACAAGCCCGGTAGCTCTGATGCGATCTTCAACTAGGCTGCGTTCTGTCCGACCGTGATGGTGAACGTTGTGCCCATCGCGCGCGCCAACCGATCCAGCATCGCCAAGGTCGGGACACCGCCGCCGCCTTCGATTCGCGACAGGGCGGGTTGGCTGATCCGGGCATGCTGCGCCACTTCGGCCTGAGTCAGGCCCAGCTCGATCCGGCGTGCCCGCACCATGTCTCCCAGCCGCAGATCCAACCCTGCCTGTACGTATTCCACGTCTTCACGCAGCCGCGCCGCCTTGATCGTCTTCCATCTGCTGTGCCCGGCCATCAACCGAATATATCGGCGGCGACCCGCACGATCTCTCAGCCGAGGAGTGCGCCGATGGCTGTCATGATCGGGATGGAGAGCATTGTGGTCACGAGTACGGCGCTGCGGGCCAGTCGGCGGCTGGTGTCGTAGGTCACCGCGTACACGTAGATGTTCTGGGCCGTGGGCAGCGCGGCGAACAGGGTGGCGGCCAGCAGCGCGCTGCCGTCGAGCCCGAGGGCGAAGCGGGCGACGACGTAGGCGACGGCCGGCTGGACGAACGCCTTCAGGACGACCACGAGCGAGATGTCCCAGCGGGCGCCGTTGTTCTCGGGGTCCTTGGGGGCGTGCTGGGAGCCGTACAGGCTCAGTCCGTAGGCGAGCAGCGCGACGGGCACGGCCGCGCCCCCGAGCAGTTCGATCGGGCGCATCACCGTGACCGGCACGGAGATCCCGCTCGCCGCGAACGCCAGCCCGAGCAGGGAGGCGACCGTGAGCGGGTTGCGCAGCGGCAGGAGCAGGGCCGACTTCACCGAGCGGGCACCCTTGTCGAGGATGAGGAAGGCGACCGGGGTCAGCACGATGAGCTGGAAGAGCAGGATGGGCGCGACCAGCGCGCCGTCGCCGAGCACGTAGATCGCGATGGGAATGCCCAGGTTGCCGGCGTTGACGTAGGAGGTGGCCAGCGCGCCGATCGTGGCCTGCCGTCGGTCCCGCCGCCAGACCAGCTTGGCCACCAGGACGTAGACGATCTGGACGAACACCACCGCCACGACCTCGGTCAGCAACACCGGCGAGAACAGGGTGCCCAGGTCGGCTCGTGACACGGTGGCGAACATGAGCGCGGGATTGGCCACGAAGAAAGCCAGCCGCGACAGCACCAGCTCGTCGGCGGCGCGCAGCAGCCCGCTCACGCCGACGAGGTAACCGAGTGCGGCGACGGACACCAGGGCGGCGAACGCCGCGACAACCCCCGACAAGCCAAACCCTCCGAAATCGGACGCTTAGCAGGGTATCGGGTCCCCGTTGGCGAACGACGGCGGGTTTACCCTGAGTCCCATGCGAGTAGCGGTCATCGGCGCAAGCGGACATATCGGCACCTACCTCATCCCCAGGCTCGTGGACGCGGGCCATGACGTGGTCGCCGTGAGCAGGGGCAAGCGCGAGCCCTACACCCCTCACGGCGCCTGGCAGCGCATCACCCAGGTCACCGCCGACCGGGACGCGGAGGACGCCGACGGCACGTTCGGGCGGCGCGTCGCGGAGCTGGAGGCCGACGTCGTCATCGACCTGATCTGCTTCGAGGAGTCCAGCGCCCGCAAGCTGGCGGACGCACTGACCGGACGCGTCAGGCACTTCCTGCACTGCGGGACGATCTGGACGCACGGCCCGAGCGCCCGGGTCCCGACCACCGAGGACCAGCCGAAACGCCCGCTCGGCGAGTACGGCAAGCAGAAGGCCGCCATCGAGTCCTACCTGCTCGACCGCGCCCACCGCGACGGCTTCCCCACCACGATCATCCACCCCGGCCACATCACCGGTCCCGGCTGGGTGCCGGTCAACCCGGCGGGCAACGTCAATCCCTCGGTGTTCCAGACGCTGGCCGACGGCGAGGAGCTGGCGCTGCCGAACTTCGGCTTGGAGACCGTCCAGCACGTGCACGCCGACGACGTGGCCCGGCTGTTCGTGGACGCGATGGTCAACCCGTCGGTCTCCGTGGGCGAGAGCTTCCATTCCGTCGCCACCACCGCCCTGACGCTGCGCGGGTACGCCGAGGCGGTGGCGGGCTGGTTCGGCAGGGACGCGCGGCTGACGTTCCTGCCGTGGGAGCAGTGGCGGGGCACGGTGTCGGAGCAGGACGCGCAGGTCACCTTGGACCACATCTCCTACAGCCCCCACTGCAGCATGGAGAAGGCCGAGCGGCTGCTGGGGCACCGGCCCCGTCACACGCCGCTGGAGGCCATCTTCGAGGCGGTCGACTGGCTGGTCAGGGCAGGCGTGGTCACGCCACGGAGCTGAGGGTCAGCCCGTCAGCGGCCCGAACTCCTTTCGCGTGTCGATCACCTGGCCGAACAGCTCCCACCGTTCGCCCTTGAACGTCATGAGCTGCATCGACTCGATCGGGAACCCGTCCCCTGGGGAGGTGTCCATCGTCACCCCGGGCAGCAGCATGCCCACCTGCACGCCCTTGAGGTTGCGGACGGAGTCGCGCAGCCCCTCGCGGGTCGGGCACGCGGCGGCGTCCATGGCCTTGTGGAAACTGCTCGCGACCGCCCACCCGAAGGCGTGGTAGGGGATGTTCGGGTCGGCGCCGGCCGCGTACTGGCCCATCTTCTGCCGGTACAGCGCCATCTCGGCGTCGTTCTGCCACATGGGGTCGTTGGGGTCCTTGTAGTAGGTGCTGGACACGACGCCCTGGACGTTCTCGAAGCCGACGGGCTTGAGCACGGTGATCGAGGCGGCCACGTTGTTGACGATGTGCAGCGGGTTCCAGGCCGTGTTCCTGGCGTCGGCGGCCAGCGCCTGCGAGCCGAACTTGGGCGTGGTGATGTCGAGCAGCACGTCCGCCTTCGACTCGGCCAGGTTGCGCATCTGCGGGTCGACGCTGGGGTCGGAGACCTCGTAGCTCTGCTCGGCCACGACCTTGATGCCGGTGCCCTCGATGGCCCGCGTGAACCCGCCGAACAGGTCCTTGCCGAAGTCGTCGTTCTGGTAGAGCACGGCGACCTTGGCGTCGGGCTTCTCGGTCTTGAGGTACTGGGCGTAGACGCGAGCCTCGGAGATGTAGTTGGGTTGCCAGCCGATCGTCCACGGGTGCGTGGTGTCGGTGCCCCACTTGGAGGCGCCGGTGGCGACGAACACCTGCGGCACCTTGCGCTGGTTGGCGTAGTCCCATGTCGCGGTGCTGGAGGGGGTGCCGAGCGTCTGGAACAGGGCGAACACCTGCTCCTGCTCGACCAGCCTGCGGGCCTCCTCGACGGCCTTGGGCGGCTGGTAGCCGTCGTCGCGCACGACGAACTCCACTTTGCGCCCGCCGATGCCGCCTTTCTCGGCGTTGACGTAGTCGAAGTAGGCCTTGATGCCCTTGGGGATGTCTCCGTAGGCGGAGGCCGGGCCGGACAGCGGGTAGATGCCGCCCAGTTTGATGCTCTTGTCGGTGATGCCGGTCGTCTGCTGGCCCTGGCATTTGCCCGAGGCCGCCGTGCCCGCCGTGCCGCCGTCCCGCCCCCCGCAGGCGGCGACGGCGAGCAGGAGCAGCGCCGTCGCGCCGATCGCAGATGCACGCATCCCTTCACTCCTTCCGGGGAATCTTCTTGATCAAGCGCTCGGCCAGGCCGGACAGCCCTGTCGGGGCGACGTACATCACCACGACGATCAGCAGGCCGAAGACGACGCCTGGCGCGGCGTCGTTGACGCTCTGCGCGATGCTCGGCACGAACATCACGAACAGCGCGCCGAGCAGGGGCCCGAGCAGCGACCCGAGCCCGCCGACGACAAGGCCGGCCAGCAGGTTGATCGACAGGTTGACGGTGAAGGAGTCGGGCGAGACGAACCCGATCACCCACGTGTAGACGCAGCCGGCCGCGCCGGCGAACATCGCGCTCCAGGCGAAGGCGAGCGTCTTGTAGAACGACAGGCGCACGCCCATGACCTCGGCCGCCGCCTCGTTGTCCCGGACGGCGTGCAGCGCGCGGCCCACCCGCGAGCGCAGCAGCCCGGCGGTCAGCAGGAACGCGGCCACGGCGACGGCCAGGGTGAGGAAGTACAGCCACTGGTCCTCGGCCAGGCCGCTCCAGGCGGGCGGCACGGGCTTGGCCGTCGTCAGGCCCATCGAGCCGCCCGTCATCCCCTCGAACCGCTTGAGCAGCGGCACCAGGAAGATCGCGATGGCGAGCGTGACCAGCGCCAGGTACAGGCCGCGCAGCCGGATGGCGGGCACGCCGAGCCCGAGTCCGAGCAGGAAGGCGAGCGCCGCCGCGAACGGCAGCGTCAGCAGGTGCGGCAGCTCCCAGCGTTCGAGCAGGATGGCGGCCACGTACGCGCCGACGGCGAAGAAGGCGCCGTGGCCGAGGGAGATCTGTCCCGCGTGGCCGACGAGGAGGTTCAGCCCGAGCAGCGCCACCGCGTACACCAGCACCATCGTGAGCTGGAAGACGTGGAAGGGGACGAGCTGGAACGGCGCGTAGCAGGCGGCGGCCAGGACCGCGACCGCCGCGCCCCACCGCCACCGAGGGGAGAGCGCGGGACGCGCCGCGGCTCCGATCATGCCCGCTCCACCACCGCTCGCCCGAAAAGCCCTTGGGGACGCAGCAGCAACACGCCCAGGATGATCACCAGCGGCACCCCGATCTTGAGGTCGGACCCGACGAAGCCGACGTAGGCTCCGGCGAGCGTCTCCGCGACCCCCACGATCACCCCGCCCACGACCGCCCCCACCGGGCTGTCGAACCCGCCGAGCGTGGCCGCGGCGAAGGCGTAGATGAGGACGCCGCCCATCATGTTCGGCTCCAGGAACAGCAGCGGCGCCACGAGCACCCCTGACACCGCGCCCACGGTGGCAGCCAGGCCCCAGCCGAGCGCGAGCGTCCAGCCGACCCTGATGCCGACCAGCCGCGCCGACTCCGGATCGGCCGCCACCGCCCGCATCCCGAGCCCGATCTTGGTGTGCTGGAAGAGCAGGTACAGCAGGCCCATGACGACCGCCACCACGCCCAGCACGCCGAGCGTGGACAGGCTCACGCTGACCCCGCCCACCTCCAGCGCGCCGTCGGGGAACGGGTTCGGAAAGTCCTTGATCAGGAACGTCCAGATCCAGCCGGCGGCGGCGTTGACGAAGATGAACAGCCCCACGGTGACGATCACCAGCGTCAGCTCCGGCGCGCCCTCCACCGGCCGGATGATCACCCGTTCGATGAGCATCCCGCCCGCGAACGACACCACCAGCGTCAGCGTCAGCGCCGCCCAGAACGGCAGCCCGGCGGCCACGCACTGCCAGGCCACGTAGGTGGAGAACATGGCCAGCTCGCCCTGGGCGAAGTTGACGATGCCGGTGAAGCGGTAGATCAGCACCAGAGCCAGGGCCAGGCTGGCGTAGATGGCCCCCGCGCCCAGCCCCACGACGACCTGCTGCAGGAAACTTGCCATGGCCTACACCCGGTACCCGAGGTAGGACTGGGCGACCTGCTCGTCGGCCCTGATCCGCTCGGCCGTCCCCGACAGGACGATCCGCCCGGTCTCCAGGACGTGCGCCTGCTGGGCGATGCCGAGGGCGAGATGGGCGTTCTGCTCGACGACGACCACGGTGGTCCGCTCCTCTGCGTTGATGGCCTGGACGATGCGGAACAGCTCACGGGTGACCAGCGGGGCCAGGCCGAGCGACGGCTCGTCCAGCAGGAGCAGGCGCGGGCGCAGCATCAGGGCCCGGCCGATGGCCAGCATCTGCTGCTCGCCGCCGCTGAGGCTGCCCGCGGCCTGCTTGAGGCGGGTCTTCAGCGCGGGGAAGTAGGTGTGGATGCGGTCGAGGTCCGCCTCGATCGCGGCCCGGCCCCGGCGGACGAACGCGCCGAGCCGCAGGTTCTCCTCGACGGTGAGCGACATGAACGTGCCGCGGCCTTCGGGCACGTGGGCGACGCCGTGCCTGGCGATAGCGTCGGGCGAGCGCCCGGTCAGGGCGGTCCCGCCGAGCGCGACCCGGCCGCGCGCCCTGACCATGCCGGACAGGGCGCGCAGCAGGGTCGTCTTGCCCGCGCCGTTCGGGCCGAGGATCGCGCAGATCTCGCCCTCGCCCACGCTCAGCGACACGCCGTGCAGCACCCGGGCGTCGCCGTACCCGGCCACCAGATCCTCGACGAGGAGCGTCATGCCACCGTCCCCAGGTAGGCCTCGATGACGCCGGGGTCGCGCCGGATCTCGGCGGGCGGCCCTTCGGCGATCTTGCGGCCGAAGTCGAGGCAGACGATCCGCTCGCAGGTCCCCATGACGAAGCCCATGTGGTGCTCGACCACGATCACGGTCAGGTCGTCGGCGTCGCGGATCGCGCCCAGCGTGCCGGCGAACTCCTCGACCTCGGCCGCGTTCAGCCCGTTGACCGGTTCGTCCAGCAGCAGCAGGCGTGGGCGGCCGACGAGCGCGCGGGCCAGCTCCACCCGTTTGAGCGTGCCGAACGGCAGCCCGGAGGCCGGGTGGCCGGCGACCCGCGCCAGGTCCAGCCGTTCCAGCACGGCGTCGGCGTCGGCGCGCAGCGCGCGTTCTTCGCGGCGCACTCCTGGCAGGCCGAGCGCGGCGGTGAGGAAGCCGGCGCGGCCCCGGTGGTGCGCGCCGACCAGCACGTTGTCGCGTACGGACAGGCGCGGGAACAGGCCCAGGTTCTGGAAGGTCCTGGCGATGCCGAGCCGCGCTATGGCGTGCGGGGCGACGGAGGTCAACTCCTCGCCCTCGTAGACGATCGTGCCCGAGTCCGCGTCGTGGCGGCGGGTCAGGCAGTTGAACAGGGTGGTCTTGCCGGCGCCGTTGGGCCCGATGAGCCCTGCCATCTCGCCGCGCCGCACGCGGAAGCTCACGCCGTCCAGCGCCGTGATGCCGCCGAAGCGGACGGTCAGATCGCGTACCTCCAGCATCCGGCCTCCTGGAGAACAATGTTCTGAAGTTGGGCTCAGCGTAGGATCCGCTCGTCAGGGGCCGCATTGGGCACGGTGACCCAAGATGTTTCTGGTGAGTTGTCCGCTGAGCACAGCGTGGGTCTCGGACCGGTTACGACCCGTTGACCGCCCGGCCACGGCCATGGATCATCCCGGCATGTCCACTGGTTCGAGCACCGTGGCAGCCGTCCGTGACCAACGCACCCGCATCCTGTCCGAACTGCTCGGCGAGGTGCCGCGCCTGGCCGACGCCGCGGTGGCGGCGATCCGCGCGGAGATCCCCGCCTACGCGGCGCAGGGGCCCGGCCTCCTGTCCGACGTGCGGGACCAGGTGATCAGGCACTACCGCGCCAAGCTGGCCGTGCTGCTGGAGGAGCGCGGGACCACGTTCGAGGACATCGCGTTCACGCGGCGCGCGGCGATGCGCCGCGTCAGGGCCGGGGTGGCGCTGACCGACTACATGAACGCCTACCGCGTCGGGCAGCGGATCTTCTGGGAGTCGCTGGTCGAGCGGGCCGGGCGCACGCCCGCCGGACGGGAGGCCGCGCTGTCGCTGGCGGCGCTGCAGATGCGCTACTGCGACTTCGCCAGCACCCACGCGGCCAACGCCTACATGGAGTTCCAGCAGTACGCCGCCGCGGAGGTCGTCCGCGAGAGCCGGGACCTGCTGGAGACGCTGCTGGCCGGCGCGACGCCGATGCGCGGCAGGGAGCTGGCCGCCGCGCAGGCGCACGGGCTCGCCACCGACGCGCCGCTGCTCGCGGTGATCGCCATGCTCGCGGGACCTCCGGCCGAGACCGGGGCGGGCCTGGACCGGGGGGCCGAGGCGGCTCACGCGGCGTGCGCGGCCATCGCCAGGACCGGCGGCAACGGCACGCGGACGTTGTCGGTCGTGCGGCAGTCGGAGATCGTGGCCGTCCCGGTGCTCGGCCCTGGCTGCGGGCCGGAGGAGCTGTGCGACCGGCTGCAGGCCGTGGTGGAGAGCCTGGCCGCCGAGGGCATCAGGCTGGCCATGGGCATCAGCGCGGTGGCGGCGGGGGTGGCGCAGCTCCCGCAGGCCTACCAGGAGGCCAGGGCCGTGCTGGACTTCGTGCCCGAGGAGGGCGGGGTGGCGGCGCTGCCGAGGCTGACCCCGTTCCAGTATCTGGCGCTGCGGGCCGACGAGACCGCCCGCCACCTGGTCGACCCGCTCATCACCGCGCTGCTGGCAGAGGATCGGGCGCGCGGCGGCGTGCTGACCGCCACGATCAGGGCGTTCGCCGCCGCCGACCTCAACCTGCGCACCGCGGCCGAGCACCTGCAGATCCACCCCAACACCGCCCAGTACCGGCTGCGCCGCATCCAGGAGCGCACCGGGCGGAGCCTGCGCTCGATCAACGATCTGGTCGAGCTGCTCGTGGCGATCGCGCTGCAGGACGCCCACCCGGCTTCCGGCGGGCCGACCAATGCCGGACGGGAAAGACTGGCCACCGTGACCAATGAGGGGCGAGGGATCGTGGACGTACGGTCGTTCCATGAATCTCGCTGACCGGCTCCACACCGCCGCGGCCCGGCTCGGCGGCAGGGCGGTTCTCACGCTGGACGAGGCGGTGCTCACCTACGGCGCGCTCGACGAGCTGAGCGCCCGGCTCGCGGGGCTGCTGCGGAGCCGCGGGATCGGCGCGGGCGACCGGGTCGCGATGATGCTGCCGAACGTGCCCGAGTTCGGGGTCGTCTACTACGGGGTGCTGCGGGCGGGGGCCGTGGTGGTCCCGCTCGATCCGCTGCTGAAGCGGCGGGAGATCGCCGCCTACCTCGGCGACTGCGGAGCGCGCCTGCTGGTCGCCTGGCACGCGTTCGCCGAGACGGCCGAGGCCGGCTCGGCGGGCACGAAAGCCGACTGCTTCTTCGTGGTGCCGGGCGAGTTCCGGCGGCTGCTGCGCGAGGTGGCGGCCGAGCCGGGGATCGCCCGCACGGCCCCGGACGACACCGCGGTCATCCACTACACCTCGGGCACGACCGGACGGCCGAAGGGCGTCGAACTGACCCACGCGAACCTGGGCGGCAACGCCGAGACCGTGGCCCGCATGCACGCGCTCGGCGTGGACGACGTGGTGCTGGGCGCGCTGCCGCTCTACCACACCTTCGGCCAGACGTGCTCGCTGAACGCGACCGTGCGCGCGGGCGCGCGGCTGACGCTGCTGCGCCGCTTCGAGGCCGGCCGGGCGCTTGAGGTGATCAGGCGGGACGGCGTGACGGTCTTCCAGGGCGTGCCGACGATGTTCATCGCGCTGCTCGACCATCCCGGCGCCTCCGACATGTCGATGTTGCGGGTCTGCACCTGCGGCGGCGCGGCGCTGCCGCTGGACGTGCTGCGCGCCTACGAGACGCGCCTCGGCTGCGAGATCATCGAGGGGTACGGCCTCAGCGAGACCTCCCCGGTGACCGCCACCAACCGGGGCGGCCGCCACCGCAGGCCAGGCTCGATCGGCTGGCCGATCAGGGGCGTGGAGATGAAGGTCGTCGACGAGCTCGGCCGCAGGACGCCACCCGGCGAGATCGGCGAGATCGTCGTCCGAGGACCCAACGTCATGAAGGGCTACTGGAACGACCCGGAGGCCACGGCGGAGGCGCTGCGCGACGGCTGGTTCCACACCGGCGACCTCGGCCGCGTGGACGAGGACGGCTACTTCTTCCTGGTGGACCGCCGCCGCGACGTGATCATCCGCGGCGGCTACACGGTCTACCCGCGCGAGGTGGAGGAGGTCCTGTACGAGCATCCGGCGGTGCGCCAGGCGGCCGTCTTCGGGGTGCCGCATCCGGAGCTCGGCGAGGAGATCGAGGCCGCGGTGGCCCTGCGCGCCCCCGTGAGCGGCGAGGACCTGCGGCAGTTCGTCCGCGAACGGGTGGCGGCCTACAAGTATCCCCGCCGCCTGTCGTTCGTGGACGAACTGCCGATGAGCCACACCGGCAAGATCCTCAAACGCGCGCTCGCTCAGAGGGTGTAGGTGCGCGTGATGGCGACGAGGTCGCCGTCCTCCCTGGTCGCCGCCACCAGTCCTGGCGGCCTGGGGACGTAGCCGGGCACCGCGAGATGGCCGTCGCTCTCGGCGATCGCGGTCACCCTGAACCGGCCGCCCTGCGGCACCCGCAGCGTGAGCCGCACGACACCGCTGTCCGGCAGGCCGCGGAAGCGGACCTCGCCCGGCCAGGTGCCGGCCCGGGTGCCGGTGACGGGGATCGTCACGGAGGTCAGGCCCGTGGCGGCGGCGGTCACCTCGGTGATCGGGCGTTCGACCCGCAGGGTGAGCGAGCGCGCGGTCCTGCCCGCGTCGAGGCGGAGGCTGACGGTGTCGCCGTCGCGCGAGAGCACGGTGACCCGGGGCCCTGCGGCCTTGATCGCGGGGGCGGGTCCCGTCCACAGGCCCTGGCCTCGGGCGTAGCCGGGCGGCAGCGCCTTGAGGTCGTGGCCGGTGACGTACTTCCTGGTCCAGGCGGGCGGGGCGGGGTCGGCGCTGATCCAGCTCGCCGTCCCGGTGTCGGCGTCCATCGCATAGGCCAGGTGCGTGCGCCCCGGGTGCGCCGCGTCGAAGCGGTCCATGGCCAGGCCGCCGGCGACCAGCGCCGCCACGAGCCCGGCCGCGACGGCGGGCACGGCGATCGCGGCGGGCCGCCCGAGCTCGCGTTCTGGCAGCCAGAGCTCGGCCGGCGGCAGCGCCATCAGCCCGAACAGGGCCAGCACCAGTGCGGACACGCCGCCCAGCGCGAGCCCCATGCCGTCGAAGGCGTTCCTGGCCAGGGCGGGCAGCAACATCGCCGCCATGACCGCGCCCAGCGTCACCGCCGCCACCCGCCAGGCGGGGCCGCGCAGCAGCAGCGCGGCCAGCCCGCCGAGCGCGCACGCCAGCGCCGGGATCGCGAACATGAACGAGGCCCCCGGCGCGAGCTGCGCGCACACCGCGCCGAGCAGCGCGGGCCAGACCAGCGCGCCGATGGCCAGTGCCGCGGGGCCGAGCAGACGGCGCAGCGGCAGGTACCAGGCCAGCAGCGCCAGCGCCGTCTGGACCACGATCGCGCCCTGCAGGAGCTGCGGCCGGTGCAGCAGCCCGCCCATCCCGTCGTACTCGGGCCGCCAGCTTGCCAGCAGCGACCACAACCCCTGCGCCAGCACCGCCGACAGCAGCAGCGGCACGACGGCCGACACCGAGGCGACCGCCAGCCGGGGCACGCTGAGGAGCCGCCTGCGCCGCGCGAGCACGCCCAGCCCGGCGACCGCCGCGAGAGCGAGCCCGGCCAGCGGCCACACCAGCCCGTTGGGGTACGTCACCATCGTCCCGAAGATCCGGAAGTAGGTGGTGTCGTGGTCGGCGCGGAGCGCGGGCAGGTCGGCGTCGCCGAGCGCGCGGGCCAGCGCCAGCATGTTGGTCCCGTGATGCTGCAGGCTGCCACGGTCAAGAAAACCGATGGAGTCGTCGGCGGTGTGGTAGCGCGAGGAGCCCTCGATGTAGGCGAAGTTCATGCCGGAGAAGCCGGCCTTGGTCATCGGGGTGAAGTCGGTGTTGTTCGGCAGCAGCCGGTACAGCTCCACCATCGAGGAGTCGCCGCGCGGGTGCGGCACGGCGCCGGCGAACGTGCGCACCAGGTTGGCGTTGTTCCTGGACGTCTCGAACATCAGCGAGGGGCCGCCGACCCCGCGTGCCTCCCAGTTGAGCAGCACCCCGCCCCTGCGGCCCACCGGGTGCTCCCTGACGAACGCCTCGGCGCCGAGCACGCCGTCCTCCTCGCCCTCGCTCATCAGCAGCACGAGGTCGTTGCGGAGCTTCGTCTCGCCCAGCGCCCGCACCGTCTCCAGCATGGCCGCCACCGCGGCGGCGTCGTCGGAGACGCCGGCGCCCATGGACGCGGAGTCGTAGTGCGCGGCGATCACCACCGTCCCGGTCGAGCCGGTGCCGCGCCGGGTGGCGACGACGTTGTTCACCTGCCCGAACGCGGCCAGCCCGATCGAGGAGTTCGCGCCGATCGCGCGCTGCACCCTAACGTCGAGGCCCGCCGAGCGGAGCTGCCGCACCAGGTAGTCCCTGGCCCGCTCACCGGCCTGGCTGCCGATCGGGCGCGGCTCGGTGGCGAAGCTCTCCAGGTGGCGCAGGGCGCGTTCGGCGCTGAACTCCCCGTCGGGTGCGGAGGCGGGCAGCGGCTGCATCCCGCTGTCCGCCATCGCCGTCAGCATGATCACCCCGGCCAGCGCGAGCAGCGCCGACAACCCCGCCAGCGCCCGGCGTGGGACGTCGAACAACTTTCCCTTCATGGCCGGGAACGCTACGGACGCCGCCCTGCGCGCCGGAATGATGCGCGTACCCGAAGGCGCCTGTGGTTTTCCTCAGGTCCTCGGCTCGTTGACGCAGCGCAGCACCGGGTACGCGGTGAGCGCGGCCGGGTCCAGATCGCGTTCTGTGGCGACGTGGAAGGTGACGCTCTCGCCCGGCAGCAACGTGACAAGCTGGTCGTCCACGCTCGCCGCCGGGTCGAGCCTGTCGGGGAAGAGGGCCAGCTCGCGCAGCACGGTCGTCGCGGTGACGGTGACCGCCAGGCCACCGTCCGCGCGCTCGACCCCGGCCGTGAACGCGGCGGGCGGGTAGGCGACGGCCGTGTCCTCGGCGAGGACGAACAGGGCGCGCTTCCCGCCGAGTTCGGCGGTGAGCACCTCGGCGTCGCGGACGTCGGGGGGCGTGATCCGCAGGGTCGCGCGGGCGGGGACGGCGACGTCCTGCGACCGCTGCGCCCGCGCCCGGCCCGACAGGTCGAGGGCGGCCACGGCGAGCGCCCCGGCCCACTCCTCGTCGGTGTCGTTGACCAGCACGATCTCGCCGTCCAGGCGGGTGATGAGCCGGTCGGCGAAGGCGCGGCGCAGCGCGTACCACAGGGGTTTCCTGCGGCCCGCGCCGTCCACGGCCGACCAGGACGTCACCGGCCAGCAGTCGTTGAGCTGCCACACCACGGTCCCCATGCAGTACGGCATCAGCGCACGGAACCGCTCGACCCCGAACGCCATCGCGCGGGCCTGGTTGAGCTGCGTGTAGTAGTGCCAGTCGTCGAACGTCTCCGGCGCGGGCAGGTGGTCGCCGAGCCCGCGCAGCAGCTTGGCCTGCCCGTCGACGGCCTTCTGCGGCGAGGACTGCGGCGTCAGGGGTTCGTCGGAGGAGGCCGCGCGCAGCGTCGCGTACGCCGGCGGCCCCTGGAAGCCGAACTCGGCCACGAACCTCGGCCGGTGATCGGCGTAGCGGGTGTAGTCTTCCCGGTTCCAGACGTCCCACAGGTGCACGGTGCCGGTCGAGGGGTCGCGCACGTCGCGCTCCGGCGCGCCCGAGTAGGGGCTGCCCGACCAGTACGGGCGCGTCGGGTCGAGCTCGCCCACGACGCGGGGCAGCAGGTCGTAGTAGAACCCGGCGCCCCAGCTCAGCTCGCCCAGCGGGGCCCGCCAGTCCCAGTGCTGGTGGCCCTCGATGTTCTCGTTGTTGCCGCACCAGAGCACCAGGCTGGGGTGGCCGGCCAGCCGCGTCACGTTGTCGCGGGCCTCGGCCTCGACCTCCGACCTGAACGGCTCCTCCTCGGGGTAGGCCGAGCAGGCGAACGGGAAGTCCTGCCAGACCATCAGCCCCATGCGGTCGGCGAGCGCGTAGAAGGCATCGGACTCGTAGACGCCGCCGCCCCAGACGCGCAGCGCGTTCGCGCCGGTCTCGGCGGCCTGGGTGAAGCGCTCCGCCAGCCGCTGCGGGGTGACCCTGGCGGGGAAGCAGTCGTCGGGGATCCAGTTGAAGCCGCGCACGAACACGGGCCGGCCGTTGACGACCAGGCGGAAGGCGTCCTGGTCCAGTTCGACCGTGCGGAAGCCGATCTCGCGCCGCCACTGGTCGGAGCCCGCGCGCACGGTGAGCGGGTAGAGGGGCTGGGCGCCGTGGCCGCGCGGCCACCAAAGCTCGGCGCCCGGCACGTCCAGGCGCAGCACGGCGCGGGTCTCGCCCTGCGCCAGCTTGGCCTCGGCACGCGTGCCGGCCACATCGGCGGTCACCGTCACCGGCGCGTCGCCTGCGCGTTCCACCCGTACGTGCACGTCCACGCCGTCGCCGCGCACCAGCGGGCGCACCTCGGCCAGGCGCGCGCCCGACCAGGAGTGCAGGCCGATCGGGCGCCAGATGCCGCTGGTCACCAGCGTGGGACCCCAGTCCCAGCCGAAGTTGCAGGCCATCTTCCTGATGAACGGGTACGGCTCGTCGTAGGCCCCCGGCCTGGCGCCGTGCCGTTCGCGCTGCTCCTCGGCGTAGGCGTAGGGGGCGCGGAAGCTCACCCGCAGCGTGTTGCGGCCCTCGCGCAGCAGGTCGCGGACGGGGAAACGGTAGGTGCGGTGCATGTTGGCCGTGGCACCCACCTCGTGGCCGTTGACCCGCACGACGGCGACCGTGTCGAGCCCCTCGCAGACCAGGTCGGTGCGCTCGTGGCCGTCGTCGTGCCAGTCGAAGGCGCTCTCGTAGACCCAGTCCGTACGCCCGATCCAGCCCAGCCGCGTCTCGTTGCCGTCGCGACAGGGGTCGTCGATCAGCCCGGCCGCCAGCAGGTCGGTGTGGACGCTGCCCGGCACCGTCGCCGGGGTCGCGGTGGGGTCGCCGTCCGCGCGCAGGGTCCAGCCATCGTGGAGCGGACGGTACACGGTGAGTCTCCTTGTGACGGCTACTAAACCGGGTAAGCTCGCCAGACTTTACGTCCGCTCCAGATGGCCGTCAACACTTCGTACGGCTGATTAACCGGTCAGCCGGCCACGAGAACCGAGGTGGAGCCAGCACGAGGGTTCGGTAGTCTGCGTAGTTTTGGGACTGACCGATTTGTGTGGAAGAAGGGACAACGCCCGTGCTCGACGATGCCGGCCTCAAGGCGCTGCGCGAGGCGGCGCGCCTGTCTCCTGACAACCTCCCCCTCCGGCGGCATCTCGCCGAGCAACTGCTGGCCAAGGGCTACCTGGCCGACGCGGAGGCGGAGTTCCGCGCCGCGCTGCTGCTCGCCCCGAAGGACGTGGACATCACGGCGGGGCTGGCGGAGGCGTTCGTCCGGCAGAGCGCGCACGGGGCGGCGCTGGCCGCGCTCGAACCGCTCCTGGCCACGCCCGGCTACCCGCCCCGGCTCGGCGTGCTGGCGGCCAGGGCGTTGCTCGGCGAGGGCGAGACGGGCAAGGCGGGCTACCGCTACCACGAGGCGGTCTCCCGCGACCCGTCCGTCGCCGACGCCGAGCTGGAGGGCCGCCTGTCGGCCCCGCCCGCGCCCACGATCCAGCCGGAGCCCGTTCCCGCCGCCCCCGCGGGCGACTCCGCGCAAGGCGGCGCGGAGGTGGAACGCTCGCAGTTCACCTTCGCCGACGTGGCCGGGATGGAAGCGGTCAAGGAGGCGCTGCGGGTCAAACTGCTGCTCCCGATCCAGCAGCCCGAGCTGTTCGCCGCCTACGGCAAACGCGCCGGCGGCGGCGTGCTGCTGTACGGCCCGCCCGGCGCCGGCAAGACCCACCTGGCCCGCGCCGCAGCCGGCGAACTCGGCGCCTCCTTCGTCAACGTCGGCCTGGCCGACATCCTCGACATGTACGTCGGCTCCAGCGAACGCAACCTGCGCGCCACCTTCGACATGGCCCGCCGCAACCGGCCGTGCGTGCTCTTCTTCGACGAGGTCGACGCCCTGGCCGCCCGCCGCTCCGACATGCGCCAGGCCCACACCCGCCAGCTCGTCAACCAGTTCCTGGCCGAGCTCGACGGCGTCGACCCCACCGCCAACGAGGGCGTCCTGGTCCTGGCCGCCACCAACGCCCCCTGGTACATCGACGTCGCCTTCCGCCGCCCCGGCCGCTTCGACCAGCTCGTCTTCGTCCCCCCGCCCGACGCCGCCGCCCGCGCCGCCATCCTGCGCATCCTGTGCCGCGACAAGCCCCTGGCGGAAATGGACTTCGACGCCGTCGCCAAGGTCACGGAACAGTTCGTCGGCGCCGACCTCAAAGGTCTCGTGGACCGTGCCGTCGAAGCCAAACTCCAGCAGTCGCTCGCCGCCGGCCGTCCCGTCCCCATGTCCACCCCCGATCTGCTCGCCGCCGCCCAGGGCCTGCGCCCCACCTCCGTCCGCGAGTGGCTGGCCACCGCGCGCAACTACGTCCTGCACGCCAACGAATCCGGCGCGTGGGACGAGCTGATGCCCTGGATCAAGGGCAAGTGGTGAAAACCGACGACTCGATCCAGCGGGCGCGCACGCTGCTGAGCATGCGCCGCCCCGCCGACGCCGAGCGGGAGCTGCGAGGGGTGCTCGCCACCGACCCGAACCACGCCACGGCGCACTGCATTCTGGCCCTCGCCCTGGTCCAGCAGGGCGGGAACACCGAGGCGGTGGCCGAGGCGCAGGAGGGGATACGGCTGGCGCCCGAGCACTGGTTCCCTCAGTACACCGCCGGCCAGGTCTACTACCGCCTCCGCGTGGCCGACTCGGCGATCGCCTCGGCCGAGGCGTCCCTGGCCCTGGAGCCGGAAGAGACGGCGACCTGGGAGTTGCTGGCCCGCGCCAACCTGCTGAAGCAGGACTTTCCCCGCGTCGTGGAGGCGGCCAGGCGCGGGCTGGCCATCGATCCGCAGGACTCCGACCTGGTGAGCCTGCTGTCGCTGGCCCACACGAACCTGGGCGAGACCGGGCCCGCCATGGCCGCCGCCGCGCACGCCGTACAGCTCGATCCGGAGAGCGCCACCGCGCACCTGGCGGCGGGCAGGGCGGCGCTGGCCGCCGGTGAGGCGCGGCGGGCCGCCGAGTACTTCCGCGAGGTGCTCAGGCTCGACCCCGGGTTCGAGCCGGCCAGGGAGCAACTGGTCGACGCGCTCAAGCAGCGCAACCCCCTCTACCGCCTGCTGTCCAAACTCCGGCTGCGCTTCTTCTGCGGCTGGCGGATGGTGCTGCTGCTGCCCGTGGCGCCGCCGCTCGTCCTGGTCTTCGTCCTCATCGCGGTGCTGCACTGGGCCGCGTGGGTCGCCGAGTCGGTCACCACGCTGCGGCTGGCCCGCGCCAAGGCCACCCAGTTGTTGTTCGAGAACGCCGAGTCGCGTGTGGCCATGGCGTGCTGCGCGATCGTCGTCGCCGGGGTCGCGCTGCTCGCGCTGGGCATCGGGGTCGGCCACGATGCGCTGGGCATGGCGGGCGTCGCCGTGATGGCGCTGGTCACGCCCGTCCAGGAGGCCGCGCACACGGGTTCGGCGCGCGGGCGCGTGGTCCTGTACGGGTGGACGGCCCTGCTGGTGGCGACGACCGTCACGGGAGCGGTTCTGGACGTGCCCACGGTCGCGCTGCTGAGCGTGTACGCCGGGCTGGCCACGATCTGGGTGGCGGCGGGCGTGCGGCGGCTGTTCGGCGCCCGGCAGCTCTGATCAGCCGAACGGACCGGCGATCTGGTCGAGGACCTCCAGCACGACCTCGTGGAGGGTGCGGGCCTGCTCGTCCTCGCTCCACTGGAACATGCCCAGGCGCAGCCCTGTCATGAAGACCCCCGCCAGCACGCGGGGCGGCAGGTGGCTCTCGCGCGTGGACACGGCCTCGGCCAGGTCGCGCTCCGCCGTCGCCATGGTGGCCAGTTGCCTGGCCAGCAGCGAGGGGTGGCGTTTGGCCAGCCGGGTGCGCTGCGACCACTCGCGTTCCGGTTCGCCGGTGGTGCGCAACTGGGCGTCGGCGGCCGCGCGCAGCGCCTGCCAGGCGGTGTGGTCGGCCGGTTGGGCGCGTACCTGGTCGACCAGGACGCGCATGCGCCGCTCCTCGCCGTAGAGCAGCGCGTCCTCCTTGCCGGCGAAGTAGTTGGAGAAGGTCCTGCGCGAGATGTTGGCCGCGTCGGCGATCGCCTCGACCGTGACGGCGTCGAGGCCGTGCTCGACCACGAGCCGCAGCGTCGCCTCGTGCACCGCCTGCCGCGTTTCGGCCTTTTTGCGTTCCCGCAGGCCAACCGTGGAGTCCATGATGTGGTCCATCCTAACGGCCGGGAATATATGCTCAATGAGCAAAGTTTCTCATTGCGCATGTATTTACCGGAGACCCTAGGGGAGGTCCGCGCGTGAGCGCACCCGCGGCTCAGGACACCGAACAGATGTCCCATCGCCAGATCATGGAAGCCCTCAGCGGGCTGCTGCTCGTCCTGTTCGTCGCGATGATCAGCGGCACGATCGTGTCGGTCGCGCTGCCGCAGATCGTCGGCGCGCTGGACGGCACGCAGTCGCAGTACACCTGGGTGGTCACCGCCTCGTTGCTGGCCTCAACCGCCTCGACGCCCATCTGGGGCAAGCTGGCCGACCTGTTCAGCAAGAAGCTGCTGCTCCAGATCTCCATCGTGATCTTCATGGTCAGCTCACTGGCCTGCGGCTTCGCACAGGACACCGCCCAGCTCATCGCCTTCCGCGCGATCCAGGGCCTGGGCATGGGCGCCCTGCAGGTCCTCGTCCAGGTCATCATCGCGGCGATGATCTCGCCCAAGGACCGAGGCAAGTACAACGGCTACCTGGGCGGCGTCATGGCCGTGGCCACCGTCGCGGGGCCCCTGCTCGGCGGCCTCATCGCCGACACCTCGTGGCTGGGCTGGCGCTGGTGCTTCTTCGTCGCGGTGCCCTTCACCATCGTCGCGTTCTTCCTGCTGCAGAAGACGCTGAACGTCGTCAGCGTCCGCCGTCCCGACGTCAAGATCGACTACGTGGGCGCCACGCTCATCGCGGCGGGCGTCAGCGTGCTGCTCATCTGGGTCACCTTCGTCGGCAACTCCTTCGAGTGGCTGTCCTGGCAGACCGCGGCCATGGCAGGCGGCGGCGTCCTGCTCCTGGTGCTGGCCACCTGGGTCGAGTCCGTGGTGAAGGAGCCGGTCGTGCCGCTGCGCGTCGTGCGCCAGCGCACCCCCGCCCTGGCCATCGTGGCCAGCCTCGCGGTCGGCATGGCCATGTTCGGCGGCTCGGTATTCCTCGGCCAGTACTTCCAGACCGGACGCGGCTACACCCCGACCGAGGCCGGGCTGCTCACCATCCCGATGATGCTGGGCGTGCTGCTCTCCTCCACGATCACCGGCCGCATGATCTCCAAGAGCGGGAACGTCAAGCCGTACATCGTGGTCGGCTCCATCGTGCTCACCGGCGGCTTCCTCATGCTGGCCACCACCGGCCACGACACCTCGATCCCGTTCATGATGGCCGCGATGCTGCTGGTCGGCGTGGGCGTCGGCATGACGATGCAGAACCTCGTGCTGGCCATCCAGAACACCGTCCCGCTACGCGAGCTGGGCGCCGCCAGCGGGGCGGTCACGTTCTTCCGTTCGCTCGGCGGCACCATCGGCGTGTCCGTGCTCGGCGCGGTGCTCGCCAACCAGGTCACGGCCGGGATCAACGAGGGGCTGGTCAAGGCCGGCATCGACCCCGCCAAGGCCGGTGCGGCGGCGGGCAGCCTGGACGTCGCCTCGATGCCCGAGCCGTTCAAGACCATCATGCGGGTCGCCTTCGCTGACGCCACGGGACACATCTTCCTGATCTCGGCGGCCATCGCGGCCGTCGGCGTGATCGCCACGCTGTTCCTCAAGCCGGTCAAGCTCCGCGACAGCCTCGACCTGCCCGCCCCCACCACCGACAAGGAACCGGTCGCTCCCTGACCCCAGGCTCCCCCACGCCTCATCGCCCGGGGCGTGGGGGCCAAGGCTTGACCGGCGTTGATCAGAGGTGGATAACAGAATTCCGACAGGGGGAGTAAACCGCACTGTTACGGAGACCCCGATGACAATGGCTTCTCCCGCGTTGGTCGGGCGTGACGCCCAGTTGCGATCGCTCATCGGCACCGTCACCAGCCCGCCCGCCATCGCCCAGGTGCAGGGCGAGGCCGGGATAGGCAAGACCAGTCTCGTCCGCGCGGCGATAGAGCGTACCCGCGACGGCGAGCGCACGGTGCTGCTCGGCCACTGCCGCCAGATCCGCGAGCCGTTCCCTTACGGCCCGGTGTTCGACGCCCTCCGCCACATCGCCGCCGCCCTGCCCGCCCGCGACCGGCTGAACCCGGTGACGGGGGCGCTGCGCGGCTACCTGCCCGAGTTGTCCGGGCACCTGCCGCCCGATCCCCCGCCGCCGCTGGACGACCCGAGGGCGGAGCGGCACCGGCTGTTCCGTGCGGTGCACGCGCTGCTGGCCGCCGCCGGAGCCGTCGTCCTCGTGGTGGAGGACCTGCACTGGGCCGACGACGGCACCAGGGACCTGCTGCGTTTCCTCACCGACCAGCCGCCCGAGGGGTTGACGCTGGTGGTGACCTTCCGCAGGGAAGACCTGCCGGTGCCCGGCCTGCCGTTCGGGCACGCCTACCGGCGTCCTCCCGGGGTCGTCAGCGAGGTGATCTCGCTGACGCCGCTCGACGTCGAGGGCGTGGGCAGCCTGACGGGCGCGCTGCTCGGCCGGCCCGCGCTCGCCGCCGGCTTCGCCGCCAAGCTGCACGAACGCACCGCGGGGGTGCCGTTCGTGATCGAGGAGGTGGTGCGCTCGCTGCTCGACGACGAGGGCCGATTACCGGAAGAGCCCGAGGTGCTCGACCGCATGGCCGTGCCGCTGCTGCTGCGTGAGGCGATGGCCGAGCAGCTCACGGGGCTGTCGCCGGGCGCGCTGCGTACCGTGCGCGCCGCCGCCGTCCTGGGCCTGCCCGCCGACGAACCGCTGATCGCCTCGGTCTCGGGAGAGAGCGGGCTGAGCGAGGCGCTCAAGGCGGGCGTGTTGCTCGAACACGGCGACGGCCTGTACGGCTTCCGCCACACCCTCGCCCAGCAGGCCGTCTACGACACGATCCCCGGCCCTGACCGGCGTCTGGCCCATCAGCGGGCCATGGCCGCGCTGGCCCGTCTCGACCCGCCGCCCCTGGTCCAGCTCGCCCACCACGCCCACCGCGCCGGCGACTTCGAGTCCTGGCAGCGGCACGGCGGCGCCGCGGCCGACCACGCCGCCGCGCTCGGCGACATCCCGCTCGCCGTCGAACTGCTCGAAGGGCTGCTCGCCGACCCCAAACTGCCGCGCGAGGCCAGGGGCCCGCTCGCGCTGCGGCTCAGCAGGGTCGCCGCCATCGGCCTGTCGCACCGCCGCGTCGTCCGCATCCTGCGCCACCTGCTGTCGGACGACTTCCTGTCCCGGCGGGTACGCGGCGAGGCCCGGCTGAACCTGGGCGTGCTGCTGTCCAACCAGGCGGGCGCGATCGCCGCGGGACGCCAGGAGATCCTGGCCGCCCTGCCCGACCTGGACGACAACCCCGGCCTGGCCGCCCGCGGCCTGGCCCTGCTGGCGATGCCGGCGTGGGGCGGCGAGCCGCTCTCCGTGCACGAGGAGTGGATGGCCGGCGCGGAGAAGCTGCTCGCCGAGGGCCAGGACCCGGAGCTGACCGCCGCCGTGCTGGCCAACAAGGTCTGCCTGGCCATGCTCGTCGGCGCCCCCGACGCCTTCGACCAGGTGGCGACGTTGCCGGTCAACGACCCGTCCACGGCGGTACGCAGGCAGGTGGCGCGCGGTTTCTCCAACCTGTACGACGCGGCCATGGCGCTCGGGCACTACGAGGCGGCCGAACGTTTCGCCGGCCAGAGCAGGAGGATCGCGGAGGAGACCGGCGCCCTGTATCCGGTGTTCCTGGTGGAGATGTCGTCGATCAGGCTGGACCTGCTGACCGGACGCTGGAACGGCCTGCGCGAACGCGCCCTCGCCGCCGTCGAGATGACCTTCGAGGCACCGCTGCTGGCGGTGGAGGCCCGGCTGGCGCTCGGCGTGCTGGCCCTGGCCGGCGGGGAGTGGGAGGAGGCCGGCGAACAGCTCGAAACGGCCGGCGTCCGCGACATGGACTCGGGGTTCCTGCCCGTGGCCACCGCGGGCTCGGGCTGGCTGGTCGAGCTGCACCTGACGCGCGGCTCCCTGGAGAGCGCGCTGCTGGAGGCCGAACTGGGAATGCGCAGGCTGCGCCGCAAGGGCGTGTGGGTGTGGGGCGACCAGCTCGTGCCCGCCGCCGTGACGGCGCTGCTGCGGGCGGGGCGGCAGGAGGAGGCGGCTGCGCTGGTAGCCGAGTTCGCGGCGGGGATCGAGGGCAGGAACGCGCCGTCCGCGCACGCGGGGCTGCACACGGCCAGGGGCGCGCTGGCGGCGGACGCGGGCCGCTTCGACGAGTCGGCCGCCTGCCACGCCAGGGCGCGCGGGGCGTACGAGGCGATGCCCCGGCCGTACGGGGCGGCGCGGGCGGCGGAGTCGGAGGCGGGCGCGCGGCTCGCGCTCGGCGACCGGGACAGCGCCGCCGACCTGGTGGCCGAGGCGGGCGAACGGTACGCGGCGCTCGGCGCCACCCACGACGCGGCCCGCTGCCGGCGCCTGCTGCGCGAGATCGGGCCGGACCGGGGCAGGGCGGGCACGCCGCGCAGGGGCAGGAAGGGCGAGGGCGGCGTGTTGTCGCCGAGGGAGAGCGAGGTGGCCAGGCTGGTCGCGCTCGGGCGGACCAACCGCGAGATCGCCGAGGTGCTGTTCCTGTCGCCCAGGACGGTGGACACGCACGTGGCGCGGGTGCTGCACAAGCTGGGCGTGCGCACCAGGGCGGAGGTGCGCCGGCTGCTGCCGGAGCCCCGGCCGGATGACCGACCGGGGCCCCAGGTACCAGTTCGCGGATCAGGCGTGGTCTAACAGCGCGTGTGGGAGATCATGCGCACGCGGGCTCGTTCGACGCCGCCACCACGTTGATCCCGCTCCAGGCCGCCTTGGTGGAGCGGCACTGGGCGCTGTTGGCGCCGTACAGCTCGATCGCGGCCGCGACGGAGGCGGCGCGGACGTTGGTGTAACGCCAGGACGAGGTCTTGCGGTTGAGCGCGCCCATGAAGATCTTGGCGGCCGTCTGGATGCCGACGCCGGTCACCGACGAAGGGCCGCCGGAGCAGATCGGGCTGGACGGCTTGCCGCCGCCGGGGTTGTTGCCCTCGGCCAGCAGGTAGAACCAGTGGTTCAGCGGCCCTGCCGCCGCGTGCACCTCGGTGCTGGGGATCGAGGAGGACCAGCAGTTCGGGTCACCGAGTGCGCTCGGGTTGTACATGTTCCTGATCGGGCCCTGGCCGACCAGGTTGACCTCTTCCCCGACCAGGTAGTCCGCCGGGTCGTTGGAGTTGGCGGCGTATGCTTCGGTGATCGCGCCGAAGATGTCGCCGGTCGCCTCGTTGAGCCCGCCGTTCTCGTTGCCCGAGCCTGCGCCGCCAGGCGTGGTCTGGAAGATCGCGTGCCCGAACTCGTGGGCCACGACGTCGATCGGCGTCGCCTGCTGGGTGTTGGCCTGGTTGTGGCCGAAGTTGGTGTAGCTGCCGGTCCAGTAGGCGTTGACGGCGTTGAGTCCGACCCTGGCGGGGAAGCCGCGGCCGTTGCCGTTGATGCCGTTGCGGCCCAGCCAGTCGCGCAGCATGTCCCACTCGCGCTGAACGCTGTACAGGGCGTCCACGCAGGCGGTCTCCAGGTTGGTGCCGGAGCTGTTGCCCCACGTGTCATCGGTGCCGGTGTACGCGCTGCCGTTCTGGCCGCCGCACTGGATGCCGGGCCTGCTGGTGTCGGTCATCGAGTACGAGCTGCCAGAACCGCTGGTCCCGATGGTGACCTGGCCGTAGTAGTAGCTGTTGCCGGTGCCGGCGCGGACGAGGTCGTAGGAGTCGGCGATCTTCCCGGTGCCGGCGTCCACGAACACGTGCTGGATGCTCGGCCGGCCGTCCACGATGCCGCTGACCACGGCCTCCCAGGTCAGCACGGGCTGCTCGCCCCAGGCCAGCACGACCAGGCGCGGTGCTGCGGTGTCGTCCACCCGCGACAGCCTGGTCCTGGCCGTCTCGGTGGCCTGCTCGGCGCTGATCGTCGCCGTGGTCGCCACCCCGCGCGGGCTCGGGCCCGTCGCCGCGACGGTGTCCCTGACCTTCCCCGCGCCGTCGACGACCACGACGGCGTCGCCGCCGACCATGGGCAGGCCCTTGTACGTGCGCTCGTAGGAGACGTAGTACATCTCACTCGCGCCCGGCGTGACCGCCACCCGGTTGTAGGACTCGTCGGGGCCCCGGGTGAGCTCGTCGACCTGACTGGAGACGGCCTTGTCGGCGGCCGCCGCCGCTTGGGCGGGATCGCCGGCGGCGACCTGCTGGGGCCGTGCCGCGCCGGGAGGGGCGGCGTCCGCGGGTAACGCCAGGGTCGTCGTGGCCGTGGTGATGCCCACGACAGCCGCGAGTAAGGCTCTGAATTTCACGCCTGGTGCTCCTTTCGGCCTTTCCCTGTGCCGTCGGGCGCTTGTGAGCACGCGACGGCCGCCGCACGTCCCGGGATCGCCCGTGGTGCGGGGTTGTCAGGGAAATCGGGGGGATGGAGGTAGCGAGAAAGCGGGCGGAGAATTTCGCCTTGTTCGCTGCCAGACGTTAAGCGCTTTCCGGCGGACGGAAAATACGTAGGTGCATCGGTAGCCCATACCGATAATTGCATTCGCGGGTCAGGACGTGGCTGCCACGCGGCCCACGCCGCCCTCGATGAGCAGGCCGGGCGTCCCGTCCAGCAGGGGGATCTCGGCGTCGTCCTGGGCGAGGCTCCAGTCCTGGATCGGCACCAGCCCGGGGTCGATCAGCTCGAACCCGTCGAACAGCGCCAGCACCTCCGGCCGCGTACGGAACCTGGGCTGCGCGGACGTGCCCATCGTCGCCTTGGTGAGCTGGGCGATGACCTCCGGCGCGCTCTCGGCCATCCCGTGGGTCAGCACCAGGTGGCTGCCGGGCGCCATGCGCCGCCGGAAGGCCGCGATGATGCCGGCCGGGTCCTCCTCGTCCATCACGTAGTGCAGCACCCCGACCATCAGCACGCACAGCGGCCGGTCGAAGTCGATCAGATCGCCGACCCGCGGGTCGGCCAGCACCTCGGCGGGGCGGCGCAGGTCGGCGTGGATGCCGACGACGCCGGGCGAGTCGGCGAGCAGCACCTCGACGTGCAGGCGCACCACCGGATCGTTGTCCACGTAGACCACCCGGCAGGCGGGGTCGACCTCGCGGACGGTCCCGTGGATGCTCGGCGCGGTCGGGATGCCGGTGCCCAGGTCGATGAACTGGCGGACGCCCTGCTCGGCCAGATGACGTACGGCCGAGACCTGGAAACGCCGGTTGGCCCTGGCCACCAGGCGGGTGTCGGGGGCGACGGCGAGGAGCCTGTCGGCGACCTCGCGGTCGACGGCGACGTTGTCCTTACCGCCGAGCAGGTAATCGTATACCCGTGCCGAACTTGGCACGCTCGGGTCCACACCGGGCGGAACGCGTTCTAGCTCGGTCACCGGGGGCTGTCTCCTTCGCCACATTCAAATGTGGTCGTCATCCTACTCCGGCGGGGCCATTCCTTACTTTTACACATCCGAAAAGCACATTAGAACACGTTCTCATTCGACGACCTGCCGCCGCCGTGGCCGTCGTCCTTCCTGAGCAGGACAGGAAATACCACCGCATGACCGATGCGCCGGAGGCCGTCTCATGTGCATTCTGGTGAGAGCGGGTCCGGGGCCGGACCCGCCCGGGAGCGGAGAGGAGTCACGAGGGCATGGACAGAACGGCGACCCGCCCGACCGTGATCTTGGATAATGGCGTCGTCGGCAGGGTCATGCTGGCGCATCCGCCCAGGCGCGACCTCCTGCTCGTGCTCGGCATGGACGGCACCCTGCTCAGTTGCGACGTCGACGACATCGCCTGCGTGGTGGGCGGCAAGCCGCTGTGCCGCGACGGGTGAGCCCAGCGCGATTCCCGTTCGGTCAGTCCAGATACCTCCTGATCCCGGCGGCCAGCGCGACCGCCATGCGCTGGCGGAAGGCGGGATCGGACATCTTGGCGGCGTCGCCGGCGTTCGCCATGTTGCCGCACTCGATCATGACCACCGGCCGCTTCGACAGGTTCAGCCCGCCGAGGTCGGTGCGGCTCTGCAGCCCCTTCTCGCCGACGTAGTTGGCGTAAGGCAGGCCCGTCCCCTTCCTGTACGCGTCGCGGATCGCCAGCCCGAGCCGCCTGGACGGCTGGACGACGTCGTCGTTGTGGCCGGGCAGCAGCCCCGGCAGGATCACATGGAACCCGTGATCGCTCGTCCGCGCGCCGTCACCGTGGATGGACAGAACCGCGTCGGCCCCGGCCTCGTTGCCGATGGCGGCCCGCTCGGTCACGCAGGGTCCGACCCCCTTGTCATCGGGCCTGGTCAACACCACCTTGGCACCCATCCGCTGCAAAATGGGCCGGAGCCGGCCGGCGACGTCCCAGGTGAAAGCGTGCTCCGGGTAGCCGGAGGCGGTCTGCGTGCCCGTCGTGTTGCAGGCTTTGGTCCCGGTGATGATGTCGACCTTGCGGTTGATCTCCGCGGGGTGGGCGGCGTTGCCGCCGTTGTGCCCCGGGTCGATCACGACGGTCTTGCCGGACAACGCGCGCGGCGTGGGCGACTGCGCGGTCGCCGGGGCGGCGGGCACCGCCGCCTCCTTCGCGGCAGGCACGGCACCACCGCCGCACGCGGTGCACAGTGCGGCCAGCGCGACGAGTGCCATGGGGTAAGCGCGCATGATCCCGACCGTACCGGCCGTGGGGCCCCAATACCACTCTGACCTGCGATTTCGTGTCGCAGGTCAGCGTCGGGCGTTGCGGACGCTCCGTTGAACGGAATAATGTCTGCGCATGCCCAGGGGAACCTCAGAAGTCAGCGAGCCGATGTATTTCGTGCTCACCGCGCTACGCGCGGGCCCGCTGCACGGTCACGCGATCAGCAAGTCGATCAAGGAGTTGTCGGGCGGGCGGGTCCAGCCCTCCGTCGGCACCCTCTACGGAATCCTGGAACGGCTGAACGAGCGCGGCGTGATCGCCGTGGACCGTGAGGAGACGGTCAACGGCCGCAACAGGCGCTACTTCAGGATCACCGACGAAGGCCAGGCCCTCGTGGAGGCCGAGGCCAGACGGATGCAGGCGGCCGCCTCCCTCGTCCTGCGGCCGTCGAATACATGACGGCCGTCGGGAGGGCCCGTGCGACGAGGGCCGCGAAAGCGGCGCCCCCTTCCCCGACGCCCACGGGGCCGGCGACCGTGCTGGAGCGGCGCTATCGGCGGCTGATGCTGGCCTATCCCAGGCCGTACCGCACGGCGCACGGTGACGAGCTGATCGACGTCCTGCTGGAGTCGGCCGACCCGGGCAGGACGGTTCCCGTGCCGCGCGAGGCGTGGGGCCTGCTCCTGGGCGGGGTCCGCAGCCGCGTCGTCCATCAGGCGCGGGGCAATCCGTGGGCGGACGGCCTCCACCTGGCCGTCACCGCCGTCGCGGCGGCGAACCTGGCCACGCTGCTGCCGTACGCGGGCGCGTTGCCGCTCTGGACGCTGTTATCGGCGCTGGCGCTGCTGGCCATCCAGCGCGGACGGGTACGGGCGGCGCTCCCGCTCACTCTCCTCACCGGCGCCAAGGCGGTCGCGATCGCGTCCGGCCGGCTGCTCTTCGATCTCACCCTGGTGCCCGTCTACCCGTCGGCGCTGAGCGACCAGGCGCTGTTCGAGTTCAGTGACCCGCTCGTGGTGGCCTCCGGTTACCTGGTCACGCTGGCCGGCCTGCTCGCGTTGAGCACGCGGCCGTCACCGCGGCGGGCCAGGTCCTGGTGGTGGTGGGCGGCGGTGCCGGTCGCGGCGTGGGCCGGGCCCCACTGGCTGGCGGACGACTCGCAGTTGCCGCTCAGCCTGAGCCGCATGGCCGTCGAGATGGCGGTGTTCGGGCTGGCCGTGGCGTTCGCGGCTCTGGCCCGCGACCATCGGTGGGCGTTGGCGTCGGGCATCTATCTGGCGGTGACGTCCGGCTGGCTGATCAGCCGCGTCGAGAGCCTGACCGACCAGCACCTGGCCTATTGGGCGCTGCTCGCGCTGCTGGCCCTGGGAGCGGCTGCCGCGCCCTTCCGCCAGCGGCGACACTGTCTGGATTGACCATACTTCGTTTAACGGACTATGGTCAATCGCCATGAACCGAACGACGCTGCCCACCGCACTGCTGGCGCTGGTCGTCCTGAGCGGCTGCGGGGGCGCCGCCGAGAACGCCGCCACACCCTCGCCGAGCGGCAGTCCGACCGCGGCCAAGGACAAGAAGCATCAGTTCGAGGCCGCCAAGGCCGACTGCATGAAGCAGAAGGGATTCAAGTACGTCCCGTACGTAAAGCCGGACAGGCAACTGACCGAGGAACAGCGACAGGCCGAGTCGGGCGACTACCAAGCGATGCTGAAACATCGCAAAAAATACGGATTCGAGATCTTCGCCCAGTTCGTCTACCCCAAGGAACCGGGAAGCCCCGAGGCTCAAGCCGCCGCAGGCTCACCGAACCCCAACCTCGCGATCCGGGAAAAACTCTCCGACACTCAGCACACGGCCTACCTGAAAGTCATGGACTCCTGCATGAGCGCGGCGGGCAAGCAGGTGCTCGGCATCGAGATCAAGTCGGTCATGGACTGGTACAACCAGACGTTCACAGCCTCGAAGCAGACGATCAAGAGCGAGCTCGACAGCGACCCCAAGCTCATCGAGCTCGGCGGTGCCATGGCCACCTGCCTGAAGAGCAAGGGCTACACGGTCACGAACGCCGCGCCGACCGCACTGTCGGTCCGCGGCCGGGAAGAGTTCATGGCCCTGGAGGACAAACTGGGCAGGGAACAACGCGGCGACGTGCCGGACAAGCCGACGGGCGGAGGCGAGAAGGAGTACGCCAGAGCGGACCTCACCCCCGCGCAGGCCAAGCCTCACCTGGCCAAGGAGACCAAGTCAGCGGTCGACGACCTCGAGTGCGGCAAGGACTTCTACCTGGCCTACCTGCCGAGGGAGACGGCGATCAGGCAGCGGGTCCACGAGCGCTACGCGATGTGACGTCCGCGCCGGATTGACCATGCTTCGTTGAACAGAGTATTGTCTCCCGCCATGATCCCCTCATCCCGTCCGGCGCTTGCCGCGCTCTCCCTTCTCGGGGTGGCCGTCCTCAGTGGTTGCGGGGGCACCACCGAGAACGCCGCACCGGCGCCGGCGCAGAGCCGGGCCGCCGACAAGAAGCACCAGCTCGAAGCCGCCAAGGCGGACTGCATGAAGCAGAAGGGCTTCAAGTACGTCCCCTATGTGTCGCCCGAGAGGGAAGCCACCGACGACGAGCGCAGACGCGACTCCGGCGATTACCAAGCGATGCGGAAATATCGCGAAAAGTATGGGTTCGGGGTCTTCGCCATGCATGTCTACCCCAAGGAAATGGGCAATCCGGCGATCAAGCCCGACGATCCGGAGATCAATCCCAACATGAAGATCCAGTCTGATCTGTCCAAGCCGCAGATGCAGGCGTACAGGAAGGCCACGGACGCCTGCACGATCACGGCGGTCCAGCAGGTGCTCGGGCTGAAGGTGAAGTCCCAGAAGGATTACTACAACGAGCAGTACAGGGCCATGAAACGGGCTTCCACCGCCGAAGTCGACAGCGATCCGCAACTTGTGGAGCTGGCCACCGCCATGGCCACGTGCCTGAAGGGCAAGGGCTACGCGATCAGCAAGGCCGTACCGTCCGCCATGGATAACCGCGGTCAGACGGAGTTCCTGGTCCAGGAGGACAAGCTCGGCCGGCAGCAGCGAAACGTGCCCGACGCGCCGCCCGCCAAGGAGGACGGGCCCCCGATGATCTACACACCGACGCTCACCCCCGCGGAGGCCAGGCCGTACCTGGACAAGGAGATCAAGGCCGCGCTCGACGACATCGACTGCGGCAAGGACTTCTACCCCGCCTACTTCCCGAAATCATCGGCGGTCTCCCGGAAGATCAGCGAACAGTTCGGCATGTGACCCCCCGATGAAGAAGTCACCGCGCAAACTCCTCACCGGCGTCATCGCCGGCGTCGTGCTCGTCGCCGGCGCCGGCTGGGCGGTGAGCACCCGGCTGCGTTCGCCCGCCGACGAGGCGGCCCGCCGGGCGGCCCCGAAGGCCTCGCTCATCACCGCCGCCGTCGAACGCCGCAAGCTCACCAGCACGGTCGTGCTCAGCGGCACCCTGGAGTACGGCTCGCCGCTGCCCATCAGCCTCGCCGGCGCCGTCGGCGGGGCCGCCGAACTGCAGCGTGTCACCCGGCCGCCGCGCAAGGGCCGGATCAAGGAGGGCGCGGTGCTGATGGAGGTGAACGGCCGCCCGGTGTTCGCGCTGCGCGGGTCCGTGCCGATGCACCGCACGATCGCCCCCGGCACCAAGGGCGACGACGTCGAGCAGTTGCAGCGGGCGCTGCGCAGGCTCGGGTACGGCGGCCCGACGTCGGGCGTGTTCGACCGGGCCACGATCGCCGCCGTCACCAGGATGTACGCCAAGAAGGGCTATGAGGCCCAGCAGCCGACCCTGACCGACAAGCAGGCGCACGACACGTTGCGCAAGGCCGTACAGACCGCGCAGGAGACGCTCGCGACCGAGAAGCAGGCCCTCGACCAGGGCAGGGACGTGCGGCCCCTGAAGATCAAGCTCGACAACGCCAAGGTGGAGCTGAAGACGGCCAAGCGCGCGCTGCAGTCCGCCCAGTCGCGGGAGCTCACCTCCGAGGACGAGGGCAAGCTGGCGACGGCCGACGCGGCCGTGCGCGCGGCGCAGGAGAAACTGCTGGAGGCCCAGCAGGCGCTCCAGGCGGCCAGGAACCCGCCGGCGAGCCCGCCGACAAGCACCGCCACGCCCGCCCCGACACCCGCCCCCGCGCCCTCCGCGCCCGACACCTCGCTGCTGGAGATGCGGGTGGCCAACGCCGAGGCGGACCTGACGCAGGCGTACGAGGCCCGCGACCGGGCCTTGGCGGAGGCGGGCGAGTCCAAGGACGCCAAGGTGGAGGAGCTGCGCAAGGCCGTACGAACCGCGCAGGACGCGCTGGCCACGGCCGAGCAGGCGCTACGCCAGGCCAGGCAGCTCTCCCCCACCAGGCTCAAGGTGTCCAACGCCGAGAAGGACGTGGCGGCGGCCAGGTCGATGCTGGCCGAGTTCGCGCGTACGTACGGCGCGTCCGTCCCGCCCGGCGAGGTGGTGTTCCTGCCGAAGTTACCGGCCCGGGTGCAGAAGACGGAGACGAAGGCAGGCCAGCAGATCAAGGACGAGGTCGCCACGGTGACGAGCTCCACGTTCGCGGTGACGGGCTCCGTCGAGGCGGCCGAGGCCGACCTGGTGCGCAAGGGCATGGAGGCGACCATCGAGCTCGACTCGGGCAAGTCGTCCCCGGCGCGGCTCACAGCGGTCGGCGAGGCGGCCAGGCTGCCCGGTTCGGAACCGCCCGCGGACGGGGCGCAGCCGGTCCTGCTCACGCCGGACACGATGAAGGGGCTCAAGGGCCTGGCGGGCAACGCGGTGACGGTGCGGGTGACGGTCGGCGCGACCAAGGATCCCGTCCTGGTCGTGCCCGTGGCCGCGGTCATCACCGCGGCGGACGGCAGGCCGCGCGTGCAGGTCGAGTACGCCACCGACCAGACCAAGGAGGTCGAGGTCCGCACGGGCCTGACCGCCGACGGGAACGTCGAGGTCACCGGCGCGCTCAAGGAGGGCGACCGGGTGGTGGTCAGCGGTGCCTGAGCCGGTCATCGAGCTCGACGGGATCTGCAGGGACTTCCCCTCGCAGCCGCCGGTGCGGGCGCTGGACACGGTCTCCCTGCGCGTGGGCCGGGGCGACTACCTGGCGATCATCGGGCCGTCGGGCTCGGGCAAGTCGACCCTGCTCAACGTGCTGGGCCTGCTGGACCGGCCCACCTCCGGCGGCTACCGTCTGGACGGCATCGACACGACCACGATGCGTGACGGGGCCAGGACCAGGCTGCGCGGCGACCGGATCGGCTTCGTCTTCCAGTCCTTCCACCTGCTCTCCCACCGCAGCGTGGTCGAGAACGTCATGCTCGCCGAGATCTACGGCAGGCAGAGCCGCAAGGGCAGGCGCGAACGGGCGCTGGCGGCGCTCGAACGCGTCGGCCTGGCACACCGGACGGAGTTCCCGCCCGACCGGCTGTCAGGCGGCGAACGCCAGCGCGCGGCCATCGCCAGGGCGCTGCTGGGCGAGCCGTCCCTGCTGCTGTGCGACGAGCCCACGGGCAACCTGGACAGCCGCAACACCGAAGCGGTCCTCGACCTGTTCGACGAGCTGCGCGAACAGGGGCTGACGATCGTCGTGATCACACACGAGCAGGAGGTCAGCGCACGGGCGGGACGCCGGGTCAGGATCACCGACGGCGCGCTGACGGAGCTGTGATGCACATACGTGACCTGATCGGCGAGTCCGTCGCCGGCATGCTCGCCAGGCCGGTGCGCTCGGCCCTGACCACGCTCGGCACCGTGCTCGGCATCACCACCCTGGTCGTCACACTCGGCGTGGCCGCGACCGCGGGCAACCAGATCGTCGGCCGATTCGACGAGTTGGTGGCCACGGCCATCACGGTCGAGGTGCCCGAGTCGCCGAACAAGCCGCTGGTGACCTGGGACGCGGTCGACCGCCTGACCCGGCTGCGCGGCGTGGAGTCGGCCGCCGCCGTGGCCGAGTCGAAGGAGAGCACGAACCTGTCCGTGCGTTCCAACGACATCGTCGACCCCACCCGGGTCACCACGCAGAACCTGTCCGTGCTGGCCACGACTCCGGGGTTGCCCGAGGCGGCGCGCGGCCGCATCGTCCAGGGCCGGTTCTTCGACACCGGCCACATCCAGCGGGGCGACCGGGTCGCGGTGATCGGCGACCAGGCGGCCAAGATGCTCGGCGTCACCCGGCTCGACAGGGCGCCGGCGATCTTCATCGGCAAGCACGCGTACACGGTCATCGGCATCCTCGGCGACCTGCGCCGCGAGCGGAACCTGAGCACCGCCGTGCTCGTGCCGCCCACCGTGGGCAGCCAGTTCGGGCTGCGCGACGTCACCAGAGTGCTGGTCAACACCACCCTGGGCGCCGCAGGGCTGATCGCCGGCCAGGCCCCGACCGCGCTCAGCCCAGGCAACGCCGACATGCTGCAGGTCGTCTCCCCGCCCAGCCCCACCAGGGCGCGGGACCAGGCGCAGGACGACGTCAACGCGCTCTTCCTGATCCTCGGCCTGGTCTCGCTCGTCGTCGGCGCCATCGGCATCGCGAACGTCACGCTCGTCACCGTGATGGAGCGCGTGCCCGAGATCGGCCTGCGGCGCGCGCTCGGCGCGGCCAGGCGGCACATCGCCGCCCAGTTCCTGCTGGAGTCGACGCTGATCGGGCTGACCGGCGGGGTGATCGGCGCCAGCGTGGGCTTGGTCGTGGTCGTCGCCGTCTCGGCCGCCAAACAGTGGACGCCGCTCCTGGACGCGCGCCTGGCCATCGCGGCCCCCGTCGCGGGGGCCGTGGTCGGGCTGCTGGCGGGGCTCTACCCGGCGCTGCGGGCGGCCAGGATGGAACCGGTGGACGCGCTCAGGTGAGCCGTTTCCGCCTCCGCTGCGTCATAGAGGTATGAGGAATTGGCGAATCGTGCTCCTGCCGGCGCTGCTGCTGGCCACGACCGCGTCCATGCCGCCGGCCCAGGCCGACGCGGCGTCCAGGAAGGTCCTGGTCGACTTCCGCAAGGAGGGCGGGTTCGCGGGGCTCAATGACCGGGTGCTCGTCTACGGCAACGGTTGCGTCCGGCTCAGCCGGCGTACGGGGCCGGCCGTGGACAAGTGCCTGACGGCCAAGGAGAACCGCACGCTCAGGACGTACCTGAAGAAACTGCGGATCGGCGGGTCGGAGCCTCGGCCGCAGGGGGCCGACTTCATCAAGTACACGCTCGCCTACGACCAGCGGCGGGCCAGCCGCTACACGCTGCCGGACGGCTGGCAGCCGGTGGTGCGGCACCTGGAGAAGATCATGGAGAAGTACTGGGCGCCCGACTGAGCGATCGGCCCCGCTGCCGGGTGCTCATCAGTTCCTCTTGTTGGGGTTCGGCGGGATGTTCCGCCGGCCACCGTGGGCACCGGCGTTCTCGTGCTTGTCCTTGGTGGAGCTGCTCTCGCTCGAGGTGTGCTCTTTCCTGTTCTTCTGGTTGAGCCCCCAGTCATCGTCCTCGTTGTTGTTGCCCCTCTTCCTGCCCAAGAACATCGTCAGGGGGCCGCCGGGGGTGGTGGGCTGCGACGGCACGCGCGCGCCGCCGGCGCCGACCGGCAGCGGACGGTTCAGGTTCTGCGCGATCTGGCGGAGCGGGGCGTTGACCCGGCTGCTCAGCGCGGGCGCCAGCACCTTGCCGACGCCCTGCCCGGCTACGACCCCGTCGAGGCCGACGCCCAGCTCACTGGCCTGACTGTGCCCCGGTCGGCTTCGGCGCGACCGGGCACCGCCGCACCGGGCAGGCCCGTACGCGAGAGTGAGCGGATGCCGGCCCAGATGGAGGTGGTCGCCGACCTCCAGCGCGTCCCCGACGACTGGCGCTGACTCACGACGTGGGCAGGGTGGCCTCCACGAGGAAACCGCCGTCGTCGTCCTCGCGTGTCTCCAGGGTGCCGCCGGCGACCTCCACCCGCTGCCGCAGGTCGAGCAGGCCCATGCCCGGGGCGGTGGCGGCGACCCAGGCGTCCGGCAGGCCGGGGCTGTTGTGGATGCCGATCCGCACGACGCCGCGAAGGTAGCGGACCCGCACCCGCACGTCGGCTCCCGGCGCGTGCTTGCGCACGTTGGTGAGGGTCTCCTGGACGACCAGGTACGCGGTCCGCCCGACGACCCCCGACATCGGCACAGGCGTGCCGATCACCACCAGCTCGGCGGGAACGCCCGCGCGGGCCGACTCGGTGATCAGCGGACGCAGGTCGGGCAGCGGCAGCCCCAGGTCGAACCCCTCCCCTGTGCCGCGTCGCAGCAGCGCCACCATGTGACGCAGTTCGTCCAGCGCCTCGCATCCCGTCGCGCGTAACTCCTCGGCCGCGGCCCTGGCGCGTTCGTCGCCCGCGGCCCCTGCCAGCACCCCTGCCTGGAGCACCATCCGGCTCACCCGGTGGGTGACCACGTCGTGCATCTCGCCCGCCAGCCGTTCGCGCTCGACCCGCTCCGACCGTTCGTCGAGCTCGCGCCGGAGGCGGTCGCGGACGGCCGTGTATCTGCCGTACAGGGCCGCGAACGCGATGGCCGTCTCGGTGCGCAGAACCAGCGGCAGCCAGTCGGCGAGGAACAGCGCGGCCAGGGCCAGGACGATCACCGGCAGCCATTGGAGCACCCCGCGCTCGGCCGCGAACGCCATCGCGCCGTAGGCGGCGAAGGCGCAGGTGGGCGGCCAGACGAGCACGTCGCTCGGGAGCGGGACCACCGTAGGGGCGAGCACGTACAGCACCAGCATCAGGATGGCCGTGCCTGCGCTGATCCAGGCGACGGCGAGCGGTGCCCTGCGCATCCAGAGCACCGGCAGCGCGGCCGCCAGCAGGATCACCAGGACCGGGCCAGAGTAGCCGGTCGCCAGCGTCAAGCCTCCCGCGACCAGGACCGCAACCGCGTCAACCGGTCGCGGACGGACACCGTCCACACACTCATCGTACGATCACCCGACCGGCCTGCCCAGCCTCCGCCGGCCGGGTTCAGCACCGCGAAACCCGCCCGGCGCCGACGACGCCGGACGGGTTCAGACCTTCGTGACGCGCATGGCGCAGGCCGCCGGGGTTCAGACCTTCGTGATGCGCACGATGCCGACGACGCGGGCCGCCGGGGTGGTTCAGATCTTTGTGATGCGCACGGCGTCGGCGATGACGTAGCCGGTCGCGGAGGTCCAGCGGCTCACGCCGACCACGTTGTACGTCCCGGCGGCCAGCGTGTACGTGCCCAGCACCCGCCACTGCCCGCCGCCGGTCCGCTGGTCGACCGCGACGGTCTGGTTGCCGCCCGAGGCCGCCACGATGTACGGCGTCGCGCTGTTGTAACCGGCGTTGGCCGGATACCAGACCTCGACCCGGTAGTCGCCCGCGCTCGGGATGGCCGCCCGATACCAGGCGGGGTCGCTGGCGGCGACCGGGTCGGCGAAGCGGTAGTCGGTGCCGTGGAGCTGGGTGGAGTAGGTGGAGGTGCCCCAGGCCGAGCCGGCGGTGAAGCCGGCTTCGGCGTTGTCGACCACGACGCTGAACGGCCCGCCGCCGCCCGAGCCGACGGCCTTGCCCGCGCTCGGCGCGCTCTCCTGGTGGGTCCTGTTGAGCGCGCTCACGTAGTAGGTGTAGGCGGATCCGGTGGCCGTCGTGTCGGTGAACGTCTTCTGCGTGGTCGTCTTGACCAGGTTGCGGGCGTCGGCGAAGAAGCACGGGTCGGCGGCCTGCGGTGTGCCGTCCACCCGGTAGACCGCGTACGACGTGGCCGAGCCCGTCCAGGCGAGCTGCACGCCGTTCGCGCCCTTGGTGGCCGAGGTGATCGCGGGGGCGGCGGGCGCGCTCGCGGAGCCGCGGGCGGGCAGGAGCGCGGGCTTGGTGTAGTGGGTGTTGACGAGCCTGGTCATGGCGCCGATCCGGTCGGCTTTGACGTCCTTGGCGCTGAAGAACACGTCCCCGACGACTTCGGGATGTTTCCTGTTGTCGGTCAGGTGGTCGCTGAGCTCGGCCGGGTCCTGCCAGGCCGCCTCCTGCCCCGAGGCGCCGGCGCGGTAGGCGGCCTGCCCGACGACGAGTTGTACGTCGGTGCCGCTGACCGCGTCGGACCACCAGGCGGTGAGCACCTCGTAGGCGGCGGTGGAGAACCCGATGTGCCAGTAGATCTGCGGCGCCAGGTAGTCGACCCAGCCCTGTTTCACCCACTTGCGGCTGTCGGCGTAGATCGCGTCGTACGACTGCAGCCCCGAGGTGCGCGAGCCGAGCGGGTCGGTGCCGGAGTTGCGCCAGATGCCGAACGGGCTGATGCCGAACGACACGTGCGGCTTGGCCGCGTGGATGCGCTGGTCCAGCTCGCGGACGAGCAGGTTGACGTTCTCGCGCCGCCAGTCGGCGACGTTGCCGAACGAGCCCCCGTACTTGGCGTAGGCGGCCGAGTCGGGGATGGACTGGCCGCTGACCGGATAGGGGTAGAAGTAGTCGTCGAGGTGCACGCCGTCCACGTCGTAGCGGGAGACGGCGTCCATGATCGCGTCCTCGATGAAGGCGCGGACCTCGGGGATGCCCGGGTTGTAGTAGAGCTTGCCGCCGTAGGCGAAGCGCCAGTCGGGGTTCTTGCGCGCGGGATGCGTGGAGACCAGCTTGGACGGGTCGTCGTGGTTGGCGATCCGGTACGGGTTGAACCAGGCGTGGAACTCCAGGTTGCGGGCGTGGGCCTCGCTGACCATGAACGCCAGCGGGTCGTACCCGGGGTTGCCGCCCTGGGTGCCGGTCAGCCACTGTGACCACGGCTCGTACGGCGAGGGCCAGAACGCGTCGGCTGTCGGCCTGACCTGCACGATCACGGCGTTCATGCGCTTGGCCACGGCCAGGTCCAGCCACGCGCGGAACTCGGCCTGCTGCGCCGAGACGCTCAGCCCCGTGCGGCTCGGCCAGTCGATGTTGGCCACTGAGGAGATCCACATGGCCCTGAGCTGGCGCTTGGGGGTGGCGGGGTTGGTCGTGCAGGCGAGTGAGGCGGTTTCGGCGGCTGAGGCGGGTGCCGGGGCCACGATGCCGACGAGTGCGGCGGTGAGCACGGCCAGGGCAGTACGCAGGAGCGCGGTCACGAAGGAAATCTTCAGCGAACGGCGAAAAAAGCGCAATGCTTTTCAGGGGCCCAATCTTTGCACCCGGTCAGCGAGGGCGAAAAGTTTCCTTCAACTCGGGAGTAATGTCAATTATCGACATATGTCAGGGCTTTCAGTACGGTGCACCCTGTCCCCTTGTGAACGAGGAGCACCCCTGATGACTCTCGCCCGCACGCGATTAGTAGCCCTCGCCACCCCTGTCCTCGCCGCCCTCCTCATCGCCGCAGGCCAACCGGCCACGGCAGAGGTCAAGGACGCGCCCCTCGCCACCGCCTTCGACAAGGCCGCGGCAGAGCAGGACGTACCCCGTGACCTGCTGGTCGCGCTCGCCTACTCCGAGACCCACCTCGACGGCCACAGCGGCGAGCCCAGCGCCAGCAACGGCTACGGCGTGATGCACCTGGTCAGCAACCCCACCAACCACTCGCTGGAGAAGGCCGCCGAGCTCACCAAGCTCCCGGTCGACAAGCTCCGCAAGGACGACGACGCCAACATCCTCGGCGGCGCCGCCGTACTGCGCTCCCACGCCGACGCCCTGGGCCTCGACGAGGCCGCCAGGGACGACACGGGACGCTGGTACCAGGCCGTGGCCAAGTACTCCGCCGCCGCCTCGCCCGAGACCGCCCGCCTGTACGCCGACGCGGTGTACGAGCAGCTCGGCCTCGGCCTCGACACCCGCGGCGTGCAGGTCAAGCCACAGGAGGTCACCGCCGACCGCGGCTCATACGCCAAGGTCCGCGACCTGAACGAGCGCGCCGTCGAGGCCGCCAGCCCCGACTACCCGCCGGCCGCCTGGGTCGCCGCCAGCTCCAGCAACTACCGGGTCTCCAACCGTGAGACCAGCTACAACATCGACCGCATCGTCATCCACGTGACCCAGGGCTCGTACGCGGGCACCATCTCCTGGTTCCAGAACCCCGCCGCGCAGGTCTCGGCCCACTACGTGGTCAAGTCCTCCAACGGCGCCATCACCCAGATGGTGCGCGACAAGGACGTCGCCTGGCACGCGGGGAACTCCTCCTTCAACAACCGGTCCATCGGGATCGAGCACGAGGGCTTCGTCAACGACGCCTCCTGGTTCACCGACGCCATGTACCGGTCATCGGCGGCACTGACCCGCGCCCTGGCCGACAAGTACGGCATCCCCAAGAACCGGACCGGCATCGTCGGGCACAACGAGGTTCCCGGCGCGACCCACACCGACCCGGGGTCGAACTGGAACTGGACCACGTACATGAACTACGTGACCGGTGGCACCACCCCCCCGTCGTGGACGACGACCGTCGACAACACCACGTCCGGCCAGTTCAGCGCCAGCGCCAACTGGGGCACCTCCACCTACTCCACCCAGCGCTACGGGGCCGACTACCGCTTCGCCGACCCGGTCGCATCCAGCGACCCGGCGTGGTACTCGGCCGCGATCCCGAGCGCGGGGACGTACCGGGTCGAGGTCTGGTATCCGGACGATCCCGGATACAACAGCTCGGCTCCGTACATCGTGGCGACCTCGGGCGGCAACCAGACCGTCTACGTCGACCAACGCTCCGGCGGCGGAGTGTGGAAGAGCATCGGCACGTTCTCGCTCAACGCCGGCACGTACAACGTGGTCGGTGTGAGCCGGTGGACGTCCGGCACGGGCCTCGTCATCGCCGACGCCGTGCGCATCAGCCGAGTCTGAGCAACCCCTGTACAGCCCGCTCCCGCTCCGGCGGGGGCGGGCCGTACGCCCTCCTCGGCCCTCAACCCGACACCCGCCGTACGACCTCCTCTGCCGTCAACCGGGCACCACGCCGGAATGCCGCCGCGAATTCCGCCTCCCCCAGCCCACGCAGCGCCGCACCCTCGATGCGATCGACATCCCCGCGCTCGCCCGCCGGCAGCGGGGCCCCGACCGTGCGACGGGCGGCGTCGGCCGCGCCGAGCAGCAGGGCCGCCCCCGTCCCATCGCCCTCCAAGGCGCGCGCCCCGGCCAGCCCCTCCAGCGCGAACGCGTACGCACGGGGATCGCCGAACGTGTGCGCCGCCGAAAACCCCTCCAAATGGAGCTTCCCGGCCAAGGCGGCGTCACCCCGCAACTCGGCCACGAACCCGAGCTCGCCCAGCACCAGCGCGACCGCCCCGCAGTTGCCCCATTCCCTGAACCGGTCGAGCACCTCACGCAGGTGCCGTTCGGCCTCGTCGAGGCGGCCCTGCCTGCGGGCGCCGAGGCCGAGCCCGATCATCGCGAACCACTGACCCGGCAGGAACGCCTGCTCGGCGGCGACCCGCGCGGCCCGCTCGTGCAGGGCCCGCCCGCCCTCGAAGTCGCCCCGCAGCAGGGCGAGCCTGCCCAGGGCCACCGTACGATCCACGACCGCCTGCCACAGACACAACTCCTCGGCCATGCGCAGACCGCCGCTCAGCAGCCTGGCGGCCTCCTCGTAGTCGCCGCGGATCTCGGCGAGGGCAGCCAGCGCGAAGATCGTCTCCGATTCGCCCCAGCGGTCGCCCAGCTCACGGAAGATCGCCGCGCTCCGCTCGGCCCGCTCGGCCGCCAGCCGGAGGTCGCCGTGGCCGAGCGCGGTGTTGGCCAGCGCGAACAGCGCCGCCGCCCGTCCCCAGCGATCATCCTCCGCCTCGGATCCGGCCAGGGCGTGCTCCAAGAGGACCTCGCTCGCCTCCAACTCGGCCACGCCGTACATCGCGAAGCCGAGGAACCAGCGGGCCCGCGCCATCACCTGGGGGTTCGTGGTGGCGGGATAGGCGTCGACGGCCGCCCGCACCCTCGCGACGGAATCGTGCCCCATGCCCTGAAGCAACTCCACCCCGGTCTGCAACATCCCCGCCTCCGCCACCAGCCCGACCGGCACACCCGCTTCACCACCCGCCGCGGTCTCCCGGGCTCGGGCCAGGGCGCGTCTGGCCTCGTCGAGTCGGCCGCGCAGGACCCAGTACCAGGTCAGCGCCGTAACAAGGGTGAGGGCGCGGTGGCCGGAGGCGTGGTCGAGGGCGCGGCGCAGGTTCGCGGCCTCGGCGTCCAGGCGGTCCAGCCAGTGGCGCTGGTCGTGGCCGCGTAGCCGCGCCTGCTCCACCAGGCGGGTGTAGTAACGGGCGTGACGAGTCCGTACGAGGTCCGTCTCCCCGGCCTCCCGCAGCCGCTCGGCGCTGTATTCCGCGACGGACTCCAGCAACCGGTAGCGAGGCCCCTCGGTGACCACGGCCAGCGACTGGTCGACCAGGCGGCCGAGGGCGTCGAGCACGTCGATCCCGTCACCGCCGCACACCTGCTCGGCCGCCTCCAGGGTGCAGCCGCCGGCGTGGACGGACAGGCGGCGCAGGACCGTACGTCCTGGTTCGTCCAGCAACTCCCAGCTCCAGTCGATCACCGCCTTGAGCGTGCGCTGCCGGGCGGGCACTCCACGCTGCCCGGCTCCCAGCAGCCGGAACCGGTCGTCCAGCCGGGCCGCCAGCTCCCGCACACCCAGCGCACGCACCCGGGTAGCGGCCAGCTCCAACGCCAGCGGCAACCCGTCCAGCCTGCGGCAGATCTCCACAACGGCGGGCAACTCCACCGGACCGGCCACGAACCCGGGCACCGCATCCGCCACCCGCGCCAAGAACAACCGCACCGCCCCCGCCTCCAGAACCCCGCCACCCGCCTGCGATGCCCCGTCCGGCAGTTCGGACGCGAGTGTCGAGGCCGTGGCGGGCAGCGGGGCATTGGGGTGCGGGGGCAGGGAGGACGGCACGGGGAGGGGCTCGACGGGGAGGAGGACCTCGCCGGGCAGGCCCAGTCGTTCCCGGCTGGTGGTCAGCAGGCGCAGCTCGGGAGCCGACCGCAGCAGCCGCGCCACCAGCTCGGCCACGTCCGCCACCAGGTGCTCGCAGTTGTCGAGCACCAGCAGCATCCGCCTGGGAGCCAACGCGGCGGCAAGCCGCTCACCCTGGTCAAGCGCCCGCGCCCGACCCTGAACGGCGTCGCGGATGCCGAGAACCGTCATGACGTGCTCGGCCACCGCCGGTCCCGAGCTGCCCCGATCGAGCGTCCCCAACTCCACCAGCCACACCCCGTCGGCGAAGTCGTCGGAGAGCAGGGTCGCGGTCTCGATGGCGAGCCGGGTCTTGCCCACCCCTCCCGGCCCGGTAAACGTGACCAGCCGGTGAGCGGCCAGCGACGACCGGGCCGCAGCCAGCTCCGCCTCCCGCCCCACGAGCGGCGTCACCTGAGCAGGCAGCGCGGCCCGCAGCGGCACGTCGACAGCAGCAGTGGCGGCGGAAGTGGCGGCGGTGAGGTTGGGGTTTTGGCGGAGGATGGCCTGGTGGAGGGCCATCAGTTCGGGGCCGGGGTCGGCCCCGAGGTCCCGTGCCAGCCGTTCCCGCAGGTCCTGGTAGCTCGCCAGGGCCTCGCCCTGGCGTCCGGCCCGGTAGAGGGCGCGCAGGTGGACGGCGCGCAGGCGTTCGCGTAGCGGGTGGCGTTCGACGAGTTCGGCCAGTTCCACGGCCAGGGGTCCGTGTTCGCCGAGTTCGATCCTGGCCAGCGCGTGTTCCTCCAGCGCCAGCAGCCGTTCCTCTTCCAGTCTGGACGCCGCCGCAAGCGCGAACGGCTCTTCGGCGAACTCCTCGAATGCCGCCCCGCGCCAGAGCGCGAGCGCCTCGCCGAGCAGCGCCGCGCGTCCCCGGGGATCGGGGTTCTGCCTGGCGCGGGCCGCCATCGCGGCGAACCGGCCGGCGTCCACCGCCTCGGTCTCGACCCGCAGCAGGTAGCCGGACGAGCGCCGGACGACCAGTTCCGCCGAGCCCAGCGCCCCGCGCAGCCGCGACACCTTCGTCTGGAGCGCGGAGGCGGGGTTGGCGGGCAGTTCCGCGCCCCACAGCGCGTCCACCAGCCGATGGACGGGCACGGGGGTGCCGGGGTGCGCGAGCAGGTCGGCGAGCAGGGTGCGGACCTTGGCCTCGCCGATCGGAACCGGCTCTCCCTCCTCGGTCCACACCCGTAGCGGGCCGAGCACCCCGAAACGCATGCCGCCACGTTACCGACAGCCGACCGACCGTGAACCGAAAGCCCGCCCCCGCAAGATCGCCCTATGACGACTGTGGAGAACACCGCGCGAGCGGGCATGCGGGAATGGGCCGGGCTGGCCGTCCTCGCGCTGCCCACCGTTCTGCTCGCCCTCGATATCAGCGTTTTGCACCTGGCGGTCCCGCACCTGGCGGCGGAGCTGGCGCCGAGCGGCACCCAGCTTCTGTGGATCATGGACGTGTACGGCTTCATGATCGCCGGCTTCCTGGTCACCATGGGCTCGATCGGCGACCGGATCGGCCGCCGCAGGTTGCTGATGATCGGGGCGGCCGCGTTCGGCCTGGCCTCGGTGCTGGCGGCCTACTCCACCAGCCCCGCCATGTTGATCGTCACCAGGGCGCTGCTCGGCGTCGCGGGGGCCACGCTGATGCCGTCCACGCTGGCGCTGCTGGGCACCATGTTCAAGGATCCGCGTCAGCGAGCTGTCGCGATAAGCGTGTGGATGACGGCGTTCACGGGCGGCACCGCCATCGGGCCGCTGGTCGGCGGGGTGCTGCTGGAGCGGTTCTGGTGGGGTTCGGCGTTCCTGATCGGGGTGCCGGTGATGGTGGTGCTGCTGGTGGTGGCTCCCGTGCTGCTGCCCGAGTCCAAGGACCCTCGGCCCGGCCGGGTCGACCTGGTGAGCGTTGCGCTGTCACTGGCCACGGTGCTTCCCGTGGTCTACGGGGTCAAGGAGCTGGCCAAGAACGGCCTGTCGGTGCCGCCCCTGCTCGTGATGGCCGTGGGGGCCGCGATCGGGGTCTGGTTCGTCCGGCGCCAGCGCACGCTCGCGGTGCCCCTGGTGGACCTGCGCCTGTTCCGGGAGCGCGGATTCACGGCGGCGCTGATGATCATGATGCTGGCGGTCACCACGTCGGGCGGCATGCTGATGATGGCCGCCCAGTACCTGCAGCTCGTCAGCGGGCTGTCCCCCCTGACGAGCGGGCTCTGGCTGCTGCCGCCCACGCTGGCGATGATCGTCGGAACCCTGCTCACCCCCGTGCTGGCCCGCTGGATGCCGCCCGGCCACCTGATCGGCGCCGGGCTGGTGCTGGCGGCGGCGGGCTACGTGTCGCTGATGGCGGCCGACGGGACGCCGATGGTCGCGGTCGTGGGGCTCGGGATGGGCTTCCTCGGCCTGGCGCCGATGATGGTGCTCGGCACCGACCTGGTCATCGGACTGGCGCCGCCCGAGCGGGCGGGGTCCGCCTCCGCCATGACGGAGACCAGCGGCGAGTTGGGCAACGCGCTGGGCATCGCGCTGTTCGGCAGCCTCGGTACGGCCATCTACCAGGCGTTCGCCACCGTTCCCGAGGCAACACCCGGCCCGGCCGCCGCCGCGGCCACCGAATCCCTGCCCGCCGCCGCGGCCGCCGCGCAAACGCTGCCGGGGCAGGCGGGCGCGGAGTTGCTGGAGGCGGCCAGGCAGGCGTTCATGACCGGGTTCAGCGTGGCGGGGGCGGTCGGGGCGGGTATCGCGCTGGCGCTGGCAGCACTGGCCTTCACCGCGTTGCGGCACCTGACCAGGCAGTAAAGATCCCGCCCCTCCCCCATGTCTTCGTGGACGACGCTCAGAAGTCGAATTCACCGAGCTTCGCGCCGCCCACGAAGGCACGGAAGACGCCGCCTCGCAGGATGATCGGCGGGACGTCGGGCTGCTCGGAGTCTCGAACCGCGTATCTGTCACCGCTCAACTTGGCCGCGTAGAGGCAGTCCCCTCCGTCCGGGCCGGAGAGCGTCGACTTCGTCCACTGTGCCGTCTCTAGTTCAGCTCGCAACTCATCGCCGATCTTCATACCGTGCCGCCACCTCACGTACTAGACGCTGGCTTACATGTGTGGGATGTGCCCATTTGTGAATTGCGTCATATATGACGTTAGCGCGTCGTACCGTGTCCTCGCGAGCGGATATGGAACCATGCGCAGCGGAATCGACACTGACATGGTCCGGCATACCGTCGCCCTGAGCGATGGAGAAGCCTCCGAGCACACCTGCTGTGGCACCCACCTCCAGCGGCACGATCTGGAACGAGATGTTGGGCCGCTCGACCATCCGCAGCAGATGCTCAAGCTGCTCGCACATGACGTCCTCCCCGCCAACCGGCCGGAGGAGGACGCATTCGTCGAACAGCGCCCAGTACAGGGGCGGATCCTCACGCTCGAATATCTCCTGCCGCCGACGACGCGTCTCGACGGCATCTTCGACCCACCGCTCGGTGGCCCAGGGTGCGACAGAGAGGAGGGCCCGCGCATAGCGAACCGTCTGGAGGAGTCCCGGGACCACGAGTGGTTGCCAGGTCCGGATGGTGTGCGCCCTTTCTTCCGCTTTCGGCCACTCGCTGAACCACTTCGGCACCGACATGACCGTTGTATTGGGCAGCAGTTCGAGGAGATCCCCGTAAAGGCCCAAGACTGCTTCGGCCATGAGCGTGAACTTCTTGGTCGGTCTGCGCTTTCCGCGCTCAATCAGCCCGACCAGGCTCTCACTGCATGAAAGCAGCTCCCCGAGCGCCGTTTGCGACAGGCCCGTCGCGTTGCGGGCCTTCTTCAACACTTCGCCGTATGTCCGCGTGTCATCGGTCATGGATATCCACGCCCTTCCGAAGCACTCCGACAGCACCGCCACATCCGTCTGGATACAGACGGTGACATGACGATTACAAAATAGCGAGGAAGCGCCACTCTGGTAAGTGCCTCCGGACGCTGAGTTACGCCTCTTGTCTGGATCAAATGACGGCACAACACACCAAAGTCGGTGATTCTATGCGTGCGGCAACCACACCAGAGGTCGCTCTATGGCGGGATACGACCCTGCGCCGGAACGACAAAACGTCGTGGCAGGCGCGGCAGGCGACCGGGCTGTGGCTGGCGGACAGCCATCCCGTGGTCCGGGCCGACGCCCTCCAGATCGTCGCCGAACTGGTGGCGAACGTCATCCAGCACGTGCCGGGAGGGCCGCAGCGCAACTGGGTCGCGCTACGACTGGGCTTCGGCGACGAATTCATCCGCCTGGAAGTGACCGACCCGGGCACTCACGACACAGAGCCTCGTTTCGCCGCCCTCCAGGTGGAATCCGAGGAGGAGTCAGGCCGTGGACTCGGCATCGTGGCGGCACTGAGCATCCGGTACGGGACAGCCGTCGGCGCGAACGGTCACCGTGTCGTATGGGCCGACCTCGCGCACACTCACGACGGCGCGCCGGGGACGAGCTCGCTGTGACCGTGACCAGGAGGTATCCGGGTTGGCAGATCATGGAAGGCGCCGGGGGCGGCTACATCGCGTTCCGTAAGGAAGTCGCGCTTTCGTGTGCCGGTCAGCGTCGATCCCGCCCCGGTCGGCCACCAGGATCGGGCCCTGGCGCCCCCGTGAGTCACGCGACCCCGGCTCATGTCAGGCCGTGGATGGGTCCGTCACCGTACAGCGCGGCGACGTCGACCAGGAGGACATCGCGGCGGTGTCCGGCGGCGTCGATGACATCGGGATGGAAACCGTGCAGAGAGAACAGGGCGAGGGTCGCGTCATCGGGCCGGTGCCCCTGGTCGGCGAGCAGGGTCCGGATACGCTCGAGGCGCTCGAGGTCCTTGAGTCCTCGGGGCTGGACGGTGGCCTTGGCCTCACCGATCAGAGCGATGGCGGCTCGGGGATTTTGAGGGCGCTCGCCAGGGGCCATGGCGAGCAGATCGACCTCGTGCTTGGTCCGGGCGGTCGGGTCGGCGATCTCCGCCGTACCCACCGCGCCGAGCGACAGCCCCGTCTCGTCGATGGCGAAGGAGCGGACCCATTCGCGCGCGGTCTCCTCGAAATGCGGGCCAAGGATCTTCGAGTGGTACGTCGGTCGGGAAGACTGCCACACCTGTGCACCGCGCCGCCGTTCCACCAGGTCCACCATGGGCAGTGTGATCAGCTGGTTGAAGCGGATCACCGGGTCCGTCACGGTGATGGCAGGGTGCCGCGCCTTGAGCAGGTCCTGCTCCTTGCGCACGTAGCCGGTGGACTCGAGCAACTCCAGCGGGGCAACCATGGCGGAGCGGGACCGTTCCAGCATCGAGCCGACCTTCGCCGGGGTCGAGGCGCCCCGGGCGACCGCGGACAGTACGTCGTAGTACAGCGTGCGGTGGGTGATCCGCGGGTCCTCGCGCAGCAGGAATTCCGCCTCCACCCGGGAGTAGAGGGCCCGTCCCGGGTCCAGCAGGGTGCGTTCCACCCAGGGTGCGAACTCGGCCTCACTCTGCGGGGCCCGCCCCGCGGCCAGCGGCCGATAGCCGGGGGCGCCGCCCAGCACGGAGTCGACCTGCAGTGCTACTGCCGGGTCTGCGATTCCCCAGTGGGTGCGGGCGGTGCGGTAGTCGAAGGCAGGCAGGCGCAAGTCCAGAACGGCTCGGCCGCGTAGCGGCTTGGTCCCGGACAGCAATTCGGACATCACGCTCATCGCCGAGCCGCACAGCACGATTCGGCCGCCGGGCGCCTTGCCAGACTGCGACTGGTCGTACAGCAGTTGCAGAAACCCGGGAATCTCCGGGGAGTGCTGCAGCAGGTACGGCAACTCGTCGATGACGATCAGTGGCGCCCCGGAGGCCCGGTTCACCACCTCCAGCGCGGCGCTGAGCGCATCCCGCCAGTCGTCCAGCCGCATCGCCCCGGGGCGCACACCCGCGTGTGCGGCGATCGTCTCGGTGAACCGGTGCAGTGCGGGCACCCGGCCTTCCTCCTGTACAGCGGTCAGGTACAGCCCGCCCACTGCTTCGGTGAGTGGCTCCAGCAGGAACGACTTCCCGTTTCTCCGGCGCCCCGAGACAATGGCCAGCCGCAGCTCGGTGGCGGGATCGGCGAGAAAATCGTTCAGGAGGGCCCACTCGTGATCGCGGTCCAGCAGCCGCCCCGGCTTGTCGACCTGTCCAGCCACAGCTTCCCCGATTCTGTTTAGGTACACCTATACAAGAACGGTACGGGCTGAGTTTACTCTTAAACCCGCCGACAGTGCCATGCTGCATCGAGAGGCGCTGGCCTGCCGCCTGCCGCCGAGACCGGAGTGCCGCTGGCGCGCTGGTCCTGCCCAGAACTGGCCGCCGAACTGGCCTTGCCGCCACGCCGTTCTGACCGGTCGCTGCGCACGTCGGACGCGCCTACAGTCGGTGGCCTTGGGCATGCGGCTGGGTGGGACGCCGGGGTAACTGGTCAGGCGGTTGCGCCGCCGTCGATCACGTGGTCCGTTCCGACGACGAAGCTCGACTCCGGTGACGACAACCACAGCACCGCCGCGGCCACCTCCTCGGGTGTGGCGACCCGGCCGATCGGCAGCGCGTCCTTCATTCGGGTGTCGCGGTCCTCGCGCGTCTCACCGGGCCGCGTCGACATCGGCGAGTCGATGGGGCCGGGGCTGACGGAGTTGATCCGCACATTGTCGGCGATGTGGTCGCGGGCGGCGTTGCGGGTCAGGAAGCTCACACCCGCTTTGGAGGCCGCGTACGCGCCCGCTCCGGCCAGCCGCCAGTGCGCCCCCAGGTTGGAGGAGACGTTGACGATGACACCGCCCCCGTGGGCCCGCATGTGGGCGATCTCGTGCTTCATCGACAGGAACACGCCCTTGAGGTTCACGGCGAGCACGTCGTCCCATACGTCCTCGTCGTAGTCGGCCAGCGGCGCGATGGTGCCGAAGATCCCGGCCGCGTTGCAGGCGACATGGAGCCCGCCGTACCGGGAGACGGCGGCCTCGACCATGGCGGCGACCTGCGCGGAGTCGGTGAGGTCGGCGGCGAACGCGCCGGCCCGCCCGCCTTCCTCCTCGATCGACTTGACCACCTCGGCGAGCTTGGCGGCGTCACGTCCGGCCACCAGCACGGCCGCGCCCTCCTTGGCGTACGCGAGCGCCACGGCCCGCCCCAGCACCCCGGTCGCGCCGGTGACGAGGGCGACCTTTCCCGCAAAACGACCCGTCATAATTCCATACCAATCATTCTTGAATTTCGATGGTTTTCATGGCCTGATCGACCGCGTCACGCAACCGGCGCGGATCGGGGTCGGCCCTGCCGAGCACCCTGACGCCCTGCAGCAGCACGAGCAGGAACCTGGCCAGCGCGTACGGGTCCTTGCCCGCCGGGATCTCCCCCTGGGCACGCGCCCTGACGAGCGCGCCGGCCAGCACGGCCTCCAGCCCGGCCCAGCTCTCGGCGACCTTCCTGGCCACGGCCGCGTCGCGCATCCCGAACTCCACGGCCGTGTTGACCACCATGCAGCCACGCCGCAGCTCGTCGGCCAGGCATTCGGCCACGTAGGACTCGAGGAAGGTCCGGATGGCGGGCAGCGCGGGCCCCGGCTGGGCCAGCGGCTCGACCACGTTGCGGTCGGCCACGTAGAGCTCCAGCGCCTTCAGGTAGAGCTCGCGCTTGCCGCCGAAGGTGCCGTAGATGCTCGCCCGCGCGACGCCGAGGCGGGCCACGAGGTCGGCCATCGAGGTCGCCTCGTAGCCGCGCTCCCAGAACAGCTCCAGCGCCTCGCGCAACGCGACGTCAGGATCGAACTCCTTGCTCCTTGCCACACCGGGACGCTAACATATTCAAGAACGATCAGTCTAATTAGTCACCTGGGGGTCAGTACCGCCCGCCAGTCGCCCGTCCTGGTGTTGCGATTGGCCGCGAGCTGCGTCATCCGCTTGCCGTCCACGCTCACGAGCACCAGCCCGTTGGTGAACTCGTCATCGCACTTGCCCGCGCAGCCCAGCGCGATGACGTTGTCGTCGTCGGCCCAGGCGTGCAGTTGCAGCACCCGCTGCCGACCGGCGATCTGCCCCGTCTGGACATCAGTGATCTCCGTCGGCAGCCCGTCCGGGCCCAGGAGCAGCCGACCGTTGGGCGATACGGCCGAGAGCGGCGAGTAGCCGACGTACCGCTGGTCCGCCGGGGCGTCACGCCGCCGGCCGTCGAGGCTGTAGAAGACGCGGTCCGGCCTGGTGTTGGTGGGCGCCCAGAGCATGGTGCCATCCAGGGACCAGCCAAGGTCCTGCCGGCTGTTGCCGTTGGAGATCGGCTCCCCGGTGATCCCGTCAGGCAGCGGGGCCAGCTCATGGTGCTCGGCCTCGCCCGTCCGGGCGTCCACGATGTAGTAGCCGGTCCGCGGGCTGGGCTGCTCCGCCCGGTCCCTCTGTACGACGTCCGGTCTGCTGGAGTAGGTGGTGGCGAGGATCTTCGTGCCGTCGGGGGACCAGGCGACGGAGGCCGCCGGATGCTCCAGCTCGATCCACGACAGGATCTGGCGGGTGTTCATGTCCAGGATCCCGAGCCGCCTGCCGATCAGGTCGCCTTCGAGCACGGCCGCCACCTGCAGCCCCGGGGCCACGTCCACCCAGGCCCAGGAGGTCCGCTCGTAGCCGCCCGTGCGCGGGTCGTACAGCGACCATGTCCGCCGGAAGAGCTCCCGGTTCTCCGGGAGGGGCTCCAGGCTGTGGGTGTAGAAGGCCGACACGGCCATGCGGCCCGCCGCGATCAGCTTGGTCGGCGGGCTGTTCTCCGTGTCGGTGCGCACGTCCGTCGGCGCGGGCGCGGGCCGGACCGGGAGTTCGATGGCCGGGCGCACGGGGTCCGGCGGCTCGTTCTGGCCGGTCACGAAGACGGCGATCGCCGCCACCAGCCCGACGACCAGCGCCGCCGCGCCCGCGGGCTTCCAGGCGCGCCTCCGTAGCGCCCGGTCGGCCAGGTCGTGCGGGACCACGCTCTCGTCGGCCCACTCGTGCAGGGTGTCGCGAAGCAGGCGGGTCACGTGACGGCCTCCAGTTCGTCGGCGAGTTCGGGGGCGACTTCGCGCAGGCGGGCCAGCGATCTGTGCGTCGTGCTCCTGACCGTGCCGACCGAGCAGCCCAGCACCTGCGCGACCTCCCGCTCCGGCAGGTCCTCGAAGTAGCGCAGCACCAGGACCGTGCGCTGACGCGCGGTGAGCCTGGACAGGGCGGCGCGCAGCACCAGGCGCAGCTCGCTCTGATGGTGGCGGTCGCGCTCCTCCGGCTCGGGCGCCTGCGTCCGCACCAACTCGACGCGCCGCCGTCCGGCCCGCCACCAGCTGATCTGCTGCCGGTACATGATCTGCTTGGCGTACGCCTCAGGCGCGTCGACCGTCCGCCACTTGGTCACCAGCTTCGCCAGTGCCGTCTGCACCAGGTCTTCGGCCGCGTGCTGGTCACCGCCGGTGAGCAGGAAGCCGAGCCGCATCAGCGCGGGAGACCGGTCGGTGACGAATTCGCGGAAACGCTGCTCTTCCGCGGCGTCCACGATCACCTCCAGGGGATAGGTATCACCCTCTCAGACGCCCGCGGCCCGGCCCGCTATGCGCCGGGCCGGGAAGAATCCCCGCTTCCGTCCACCGGCCGGACCTGCCTGGGCAACCGCAGCAGTCCCAGGGAGTCCTGTTCGCCCCTGCGCCGGATGACGTCGTTGATCGCCTGGGTGATCTCCGCCTTGTCGTAGTCGCCCTCGGGCACCTCGTTGAGGTAGGCGAGCATGTCGGCGGGCACGCGCACGTGCTCGGAGACCCGCGCGTACACCTCCCGCACCGGCACCCGTTCCCGCCCGCGGAACGCCTCGTCAATGGCCTGCTGGAACTCGTCAAGCACGGCTCGGTCGGTCATCTGTCATCCCCCCGAAAGATCTCCCGCCTGCTACCCACATACGGGGCGCCCGTAACGTGGCGCAGCGGCTTTGAGCTGGGCTTTCGCAGGTACTCGCTCCTCATGGGTGAGAGCGTCAACGCCGCTCACTACCGTGAGTGCGCGCGCAGGAGCCACGGCCGCAGGACCGGCAGCACGTTGGCCGGCTGCATGGCGCTCATGTGGTCGAGCTCGTCGAGGATCTGGACGTCCCAGCCGAGCGCTTCGAGCTCGGCCCTGTGCCGGATCAGCGGCCCGCCGAGGCTGACGCGCACCCCGCCCCACCGCTCGTCGTAGTCGATCTCGTCGGCGGATCCGGCGAAGCACAGCCGGGGGCAGGAGAGCCGGACGGCCCGGTCGTCGAAGTCCGTCAAACCTTGGTAAAGAGTGACGAACTGCCGGCTCTGCTCCTCGGTCGTGCTCACCTCGACCGAGGACCAGTCGTACTCCCCTGCGGCGCTCTTGGGGGCCGCCGGCTTGGGGTTGACGGCCAGCTCGTAGGTGGCCGTCGTGACCCGCAGCATCTCCGCGTACGGCCCGTCGTAGGCGGGGAACCCGCCCATCGCCAGCGCCGACAGCCGGTCGGTTCTGATCGCGAGCTGCAGCCCGCTGAGCGCCAGCCACGAGTACCCGTAGTACGCGAACCGCTCCGCCTCCGCCGCGTCGGCCACCGCCAGCAGGTCGGCCGCGATGTTGGCGGGCGTGAGCGTGTCGGGCTTGGGCGTGCTCATGACGTGGCCCTGGTAGTCGAAGGCCACGACCCGGAAGGCGTCGCTGAGCCCGTCGATCAGCGAGCGGCCCAGTGCCGGGTCCATGCCCCACTTGCGCTGCTCCTCGGCCTGCTCGCCTTCGGCCGGCCGTGGATCGACGGGCAGCAGCACGGCCGGCCCCGAGCCGTGCACCTCCACCTCGATCGTGGCCCCGTCGTGCAGTTTCGCCTCGGCCATTAGACTTCCCCTATCTCATTACGCCGTAAAGTGATGACCTGAAGAGAATAGCTTATGCCGTAAAGAGTCTCAACAGCCCGGTGATGCGAGAAGCGCCTGGCTCTTTGCCCCATCCGGGAGGAAGATGAGCGCAGGTGCGAGGAAGGGGGGCCTCCGGTGATGCGGCTGTCCGTACGGCTCGTTCCAGTCGGTGCCAGCACCCTGGTCATCGCCCTGACGGGAGAACTCGACTCGACAACCGGGCCCGTGCTGGCCGCCTTCCTCGACCCGCTGCCGGCCTCGGCGGTGAAGTACGTGATCGTGGCCGCGGGCGACCTGCGGTTCTGCGACCTCAACGGGCTCGCGCAGTTCGCGGAAACCCACCGGGCCATGCAGGCCAAGGGCGGCTACCTGGCCGTGGCCGAGCCGCAGCCGCCGCTGCGCCGTCTCATCGCGCTGGTGACCGAGCAGGCCCCCGGCTCCATCCCGGTGTACACCAGCATGCCCGAGGCCCTCGTGGGCACCGACGTCGAGATCTACGAAACGACCGGCCCGCCCACCCCCGTGGGCCGCCACTTACCGCGCCTGCGCCCCCCTGCGGGGGGCCGTACCCGGCGCCGCCCGCCCCCGCGCGCCGAACGGGAAGAGGCCGAGCTGCCGCCGATCATCCACCAGGCGCGCACGCTCCGCGCCCAGATCGCCCAGCAGCAGCAGACGATGGCGCTCCGGCTCGACACCGCCCACCAGGCCCGCACGGCGCTCGACTCCACCCGCAGGCGCTGCGGCGACAGCCTGCAGGCCATGCGCGTCAACCTGGTGCGGGCGCGCTCGGCCATGGACGGCAGGCCGACGCGCCCGCAACAAGTCGCCGAGCTGGACGAGCCGTGACGGCGTAGTCTGCTTCTGTGACGTCAGAGGAAGAGCGTGAGTTCGATGACCTCCTCCTCCTGCTGAAGGAGACACGCGGATTCGACTTCACGGGCTACAAGCGCAACACGCTCGTACGACGCATCTCGCGCCGGCTCGAAGCGCTGAAGCTGCACGACTACGGCGAATACCGCGACCTGCTGGAGCTGGAACCCGACGAGTTCACGCGGCTCTTCGACAGCCTGCTGATCAACGTCACCGGTTTCTTCAGGGACGCGGCGGCCTGGCAGCGGCTGCGCGAGCTGGTGATCCCCGCCCTGCTCGGCCAGAAGACCGCCGGCCGGCCCATCCGGGTGTGGAGCGCGGGCTGCGCCACGGGCGAGGAGGCCTACACCGTGGCCATGGTGCTGGCCGAGGAGATGGGCGTCGACGCCTTCCGCGAGCGCGTGAAGATCTACGGCACCGATCTCGACGAGAAGGCCCTCCAGGTGGCCAGGATGGGCGTCTACGGCGAACGAGCGCTCTCCGACGTGCCCATCGACCTGCGCGAGACCTACTTCGAGCAGGTGGAGAACGGCTACGCCTTCCGCCGCGACCTGCGCCGCCAGTTGATCTTCGGGCGTAACGACCTCACCCACGACGCGCCGATCTCCCGCGTCGACCTGCTGGTGGCCCGCAACACGTTGATGTACTTCAACACCGACATGCAGCTCAACATCATCAGGCGCTTCCACTTCGCACTGGCCGACCCGGGCTTCCTCTTCCTCGGCAAGGCCGAGATGCTACTCAACCACAGCGACACGTTCGAGCCCGTGGATCTGCGCATGCGCCTGTTCAGGAAGATCAGTACGGCGGGGCCGGCCTACCGGGCGGCCTGGCCGGCCACGGGGGCCGCCTCCGACTTCGCCTCCCGCCTGCCCACGCTGGCGTCCGTGGCGCTGGCCTCCGGGCCGGTGGCCCAGATCGTCGTCGACTCCTCGGGCAACCTGGCGCTGGCCACGTCCAAGGCCGAGACCCTGTTCAACCTCGATCCGCGCGACGTCGGACGGCCGTTCCAGGACCTGGAGGTCTCCTACCGGCCCGTCGAGCTGCGTTCCGTCATCGAGCAGGCCCGCCACGACCTGCGTCCGATCGAGCTGCGGGAGGTGGTCTGGCATCGCGCGGGCACGTCCGAGAGCCGCGTCTTCGACGTGTCCGTGGTCCCGCTGGTGTCGTCGGGCGAGCTGGTGGGCACGGGCATCCACTTCTACGACGTCACCCGCTACCGCAGGCTCAGAGACGATCTGGCCCAGGCCAACAGGCAGCTCGAACAGGCCTACGAGGAGCTTCAGTCGCTCAACGAGGAGCTGGAGACCACCAACGAGGAGCTCCAGTCCACGAATGAGGAGCTGGAGACGACCAACGAGGAGCTCCAGTCGACCAACGAAGAGCTCGAAACCATGAACGAGGAGCTGCAGTCCACCAACGACGAACTGCAGCAGATCAACGACGCCCTGACGGCCCGCACGATCGAGCTCGACGAGGTCAACACGTTCGTCTCCTCGGTGGTGCGCAGCCTCGGCGACGCCGTCGTGGTGCTCGACGGCGACCTGCGGGTGGTCGTCTGGAGCCCGGGGGCCGAGGAGCTGTGGGGCGTGCGCGCCGACGAGGCCGAGGGCCGCGTGTTCACGGCCCTCGACATCGGCCTGCCGCTGGAACGGCTCGCGCCCCGCCTGCAGGCCGCGGCGGCCGGCCGGGCCGAGGCGGAGGGGATGACGCTGGAGGCGGTCAACCGCCGGGGCCGCCCCACGCCGCTCGACATGCGGCTGTCATACCTGCGTTCCGAGGACGGCGACGCGCACGGCCTGATCGTCGTGATGAACGTGATCAGCGAGGGGTGAGCTCCGCGACAGGGATGCGGCGCAAGGCGATGCTCTCGTAGGCGCTGAAGTTCCCGGTCTCGAAGAGCAGCCCGACAGTGTCGGCGTCCAGCCTGACCAGGTCGGAGTAGGCCGCGGGCAGCCCCGACACCGTGTGCGCGACGCGCCAGGTGACGCCGAGGTCGTCACTGGCCCGCACGGTCATCAGCGCCCGCGCGTCGGGCAGCGCGGGACCGGAGAACAGCAGCACGTCCGGCGCCTCGCACCACAACACGCTGCCCTCGACCACCGGCCCGCTCAGCCCGGCCTGCGGGCGGAACGGCAGCTCCAGCGTCGCGCCGCCGTCGGAGGAGTAGGCGTCGGCCCTGGTGCCCGGCGCGGTGGACTCGGTGCGGGTGTTGAGGTAGAGGCGTCCGCCGGGCAGTTCAGTGCCGGTGGTCTCGTTGACGTTGACGTAGCCGTCGGGGTTGTCGTCGACGTAGCCGATGCGCCAGTTCTGGCCGCCGTCGTCGCTCAGCAGGCTGTGGCCGCCGTTGTAGGTGCCCTCGGTCCCGTTGTCGCCGCCCGACGGGGGCAGCGAGTGGTTGGCGGGCACCACGATGCGCCCGGCGTTGGGCCCCTGGCGCAGCTCGATCGCGTGGCCGGGGGTGGTGGCGTACCAGCGCCATTCGGGACGCTTCGCGCTGCCGGTGATCTCGTGCGGCGGCGACCAGGTGACCCCGTCGTCCGTGCTGACCGTCACGAACACCCGCCGCCCGTCGGCCGCCGCCACCTGGCCGCGCCTGATCTTCTCCTCGGTCGCCGACGGCCCCTGCCGCACGAACACCAGGACGATCCGGCCGTCGCCGAGCACGACGGGCGCCGGGTTGCCCGCGGTGCCGCGGCGCGGCTCCGTCGCGACCACCTGCAGGGCGCCCCATGTCGCGCCGCCGTCGGTGGAGCGCTTGAGCACCAGGTCGATGTGGCCGGAGTCGCCGGCCGACCCGCGCCGCCCCTCCGCGAACGCCAGCACCGTTCCTGCCCTGGTCAGCACCACAGCGGGGATTCGGAATGTGTGGTAACCCTCGGTCGACTGCCGGTACGGGACCGACGTGGGGTAACGATCCGCCATACGGGCACGCTACGACTCCAGGGTTAACACGGTCTGAGCCCGACGTGAAAACGAATGTGGAAGCAGGGACGCGGGCGACCCGTGTGACGCCGTGAAAGAGTGCAATCAAACGACGACTGCTGGAGGCAGTGGTGGCTGACGAGTTCGACGTCATCGTGATCGGTGCCGGCCCGGCCGGCGAGAACGTGATTGAGCGGGCCGTACGCGGCGGGCTGAGCGCAGCGATCGTCGAGGATCGCCTGGCGGGCGGCGAGTGCGCCTACTGGGCCTGCGTGCCGAGCAAGGCGCTGCTGCGGCCGGTCGACCTGGCCGGCGAGGTGTCCAGGGTCCCCGGCCTCTCGCTCGGCCCGATCGACGCGGCCGCCGTGCTGGCCAGGCGCGACGAGACCGTCTCGCACTTCGACGACTCCGGCCAGGTGCGCTGGATCGAGGGCGTGCCCGCCGAGTTCTTCCGCGGGCGCGGCAGGATCGACGGCCCCAAGCGGGTCGTGGTCAGCGGCGAGGACGGCGGCGAGCGGGTGCTGACGGCCAGGCAGGCCGTGGTGCTGGCCACCGGCAGCACGGCGGTCGTGCCGCCCGTGCCCGGCCTGGCCGAGGCCGACCCGTGGACCAGCCACGAGGTGACCGCCACCGACGCCATCCCCGAGCGGCTGGCCGTGATCGGCGGCGGCGTGGTCGCCTGCGAGATGGCCCAGGCCATGCACGGGCTCGGCGCGCGCCAGACCACCGTGCTGGTGCGTGGCGGGCGGCTGCTGGGCAGGATGGAGCCGTTCGCCGGCGACCTGCTCGCCGAGTCGTTCGCGGAGGCCGGCATCGACGTGCGCACCCACACCGACGTCACCCGGGTCGAGCGGCCTGAGCCGGGCGGGAAGGTGACCGTGCACCTGGCGGAAGGGCCGCCGCTGGAGGCCGACGAACTGCTGGTGGCCACCGGCCGCCGGCCCGCGACGCGCGACCTGGGGCTCGGCACGGTGGGCCTGAAGGACGGCGACTACGTCGAGGTCGACGACAGCATGCGGGCGACCGGGGTGTCCGAAGGCTGGCTGTATGCCGTGGGCGACGTCAACGGGCGCGCGCTGCTGACGCACATGGGTAAATACCAGGCCAGGATCTGCGGCGACGTGATCGCCGCGCGGGCCCGCGGCGACGAACTGTCCAGGATGCGCGACCTCGCCGACGGTTACGGCGCGCCCCAGGTGGTCTTCACCGACCCGCAGATCTGCGCGGTCGGCCGCACCGAGGCGGCGGCGCGCCAGGCCGGCTTCCGGGTGCGCGTGGTCGAGTACGACCTGGCCTCGGTGACCGGGGCCTACCTGATGGGCGACGGCTACCGGGGCCGGGCCAACGCCGTCGTGGACGAGGACAGGAAGGTGCTGCTCGGCGTGACCTTCGCCGGGCCCGGCACGGCCGATCTGCTGCACTCGGCCTCGATCGCCGTGACGGCCGAGGTGCCGATCGACCGGCTCTGGCACGCGGTGCCGTCGTTCCCGACGGTCAGCGAGGTGTGGCTGCGGCTGCTGGAGGCGTACGGACTGTGAGGCGCGCCCGGGGTCGGGGGATGATCAGCGGGGCCGGATCCCGGCTGACTCCCCCGACTCCAGCGTCAGCTCCGCCACCGTTTTCTCGATGCTTTCGCGCAGCTCCACGTGTGACAGCAGGTCCGTCAGCCGCAGCACCGTCAGCAGGTGCTCGGAGGGCCGGACCAGGATGATCCTGCCGCTGCCCTCCTCCTCCATCCGCTGCATGACCATGGCCAGCACCCCGATGACCGACGAGTCGTAGAATTCGAGGTCTGCCAGGTCGAACACGAGAACAGGCCCGGGCGTCCAGCCCCATGCGGCATCGATGCAGGCGCTGAACCGGACCCGGCCCGCGTGGTCGAGCTCGCCGCCGGCGCGCAAGACCGTGCAGTGGAGATGCCGGATCGTCTCGATTCGCAAGTCGCTCCTGCCCACCCTTTTCCACTGCCCGCTGTACGCCACTTTCACGATCAGCCGCTAATTTTTCCTTTCCTGTGACATTTCGTTGTCCTCGTGGTGACCGAGCGGCCCGGCCGGCTAACGCGAGATGGCCGACTCCAGCGTCGGCAGGACGCCGGAGCGCGGCGTCATGATCACCAGGAGGGGCGCGGTCACGGGCCCCGCCAGCGTCAGCTCGGTCACGTTGCCCTGCACGCGCTGATCGGGCGCGCCCAGCTCACCGTCATGGACGCCGAGCACCCGCGCGACGGACGGTGCCGCCGTGCCCAGGAGTTTCCTCGTGGCGTGACGCAGCCAGCGCAGCTCGCTGTTGACCCGCCGCCACGTCGCCGGCAGGGAGCTCGCCGGCTCCGCCCTGGTGCCCAGCCTGAGCGTGAGCTGCTCGCCCGACCCGAAGGTGTCCTTGAGCACCGGGTTGACCACGAACATGCCCGGGCGCAGCAGGCGCACGCCCTGCCTGTTGAGGTTCACCAGGCCGCCCGAGCTGATCAGCGCGGACAGCTCGCAGCGGGAGCCGTCGAGCGTGTCGGGGTCGAAGTCCACCGCGGGCGGCTCCTCGAACACGACCTTGTTCAGCCGCAGCCCCGCCACCCCGTCTGGCGCGACGCGGCCCGAGACCGCCTGGCGGAGCTCCTCGCACACGTCGTCGCCCTCGGTGATGTCGAGCACCTCGACGCAGATCAGGCCGTCGTCGGGGATCTCCTCCGGCGTCAGGTCGAACGACGCCTGGGCGTGCGTTTTCTTGCCCCGCAGCAGCAGGCACTGGCGCAGCCGCCCCTGGGAGCGGACCTGCACGAACCGCGTCGCGGTCCCGGCCGGCTGCGCCTGCCCGGTGTTCCAGCCGCTCACGGACTGCTCGTCGGTCGACAACGACACCCGCACCCGCAGCGGACGCCCCTGCGCGGCCACCTTGAACCCCACCAGCCCCGAGGTCTCGAACCTGCCCACGATCTGGGCCCCCCGGAGCAGGCCGTCGGTCACCTGCAGCGCCGACACCTCGCCGCTGCGCAGGTGGACGGGCGGGATGGCGGGAAGGATGACCCGGTCGAAGTCGGTGGCTGATCCTGCGCTGGTCATGACGTGCTCCTCGCGGAGGTGAAGAAGGCGGCCGGATCCTGGAAGTCGAAGCGGGTGAGCAGCGGCTCACGCCGGTGCCACATGCGGCTCACGGCGCTGAAGAGGGGGTCGCCGTCGTACTCGGCGTGCCGGAGGGTGACGGCGAGCGTGCCCGCGTAGTCGTCGTCGTGCTCCCAGTGCGGCAGCAGCGCGGTGGGCACGTCGGCGCCGCAGCGGCGCAGCCACAACCACAGGCGGGCGCGTTCGCGCTGCTCGGGGCCGAGGATGGACTCGCCCTTGGCGTGCCGCGCGAGCGCCTCTTCCAGCAGCAGGCGGTGCTCGGTGGGTGTGCGCACGACGTGCGTGGCGCCGCAGGCGCCGCCCTCCGACCAGCCGGCCTGGATGACGGGGATGCCGAAGGCGGGCAGTTCGCTGTCGCCGAACGCGACGCCGACGTCCGCCATGCTCCACAGCAGGTTGCGCTCGCCCGTCACCTGCCTGATGCGCGGTCCCGGCTCGACGGGGTCGAGGAAGAGCCAGTTCGCCGACTCGTCGGCCGCGGCGAAGCGCCGCGTGGCCTCGAACAGCTCGGTGTCGCGCCCCGGCACGTGGTCGAACACCGCGATCCCCGGTTTGTCGGCGTCGAGGCCCAGGCGGGCGCAGCCGTAGTGGCGAAGCTGGCGGCGTTCGGTGTCCGTACGGACCTGGAAGTCGCTTTTCGCCCGCCAGGCGACGCGCTCGGCGCTGGTCCTGATCAGGTCCCTGCGCTGCCACACGTGTCGTTCGAAGAACGCGCCGACCCTGTCGGGCAGGTCCTCGTGCAGGGAGCACGGGCCGTCGCCGGGGAACAGCGCGTACGCCCGCAGCGTCCCCGTGCCGTGGACGTGCACGACAGGGACCTCCCTGCGCACGTCCCCGTCGGCCCTGCCGGTGACCAGGGCGACGGGCGGCACGTCGGGCCGGCCGTCCACGTCGGCGCCGAACGCCTCGGCCAGCCCTCGCCATTCCGGGTCGGCCAGCGCGACCAGCCGCGCCGAGGTCTGGGCGCACACGGCGGCGGCGACCATCATCGTCCGCACCACGGTCCTGAGGTCCTGGTCGAACACCTCCGCCACGACGCAGCCCGCTTCGCCCGACCGCCACGCCCCGTGCGTCCTTGCGGCCGACAGCAGCCGATTGAGACCCTCCACCAGGTGAACGTTGCCAGAACGACGAACGCGTTCCCTCCGGTCAACACGCTTCTTTGCCCGTGCCTGGCGGAAATCCGGCCGGAGCACCACACACCCCACGCGACACGAAGTGGGCCAAGAGCCCAGATGTGATGAAAATCCCCGCCCACAGACTGAACCAACTCGGTCTGGGCAGGGTCTCACTTTTACATAGAGCACGTCATGCCGGGGTTTAGGATGCACCCTATTACCGCAAGGGGGAGGAATTTCCGCATGGGTTCCAGTATGTCGGGCATCGTGCGCCTGACCGGGGCGGCGATGGCGGCCGGAGTTCTGGCCGCGGCCATCGCGCTGCCGGCTGTGGGAGGCACCGGAGCGATGTTCGTCTCGGCGTCAGAGGACCTCGGCATCAAAGCGGAGGAACTCAAGGAACCTCCCCTCGCGGAACGGACTACGGTGGTCGACGCCAAGGGCAACCAGATCGCGCAGTTCTACGAGGTGTACCGCGAGACCATCACGCTCGACCAGGTGGCCCCGGTCATGAAGGACGCCATTCTGTCCATCGAGGACTACCGCTTCTACGAGCACGGCCCGATCGACATCGAGGGCACCATCCGCGCCCTGGCCAAGAACCTCACCTCCGGCGGCATCGCGCAGGGCGGCTCGTCCATCACCCAGCAGTACGTCAAGCAGGTGCTGCTCACCTCTGCGAATACCGAAAAAGAGCGGAATGCGGCGCTCGAAGCCAGCTACGCGCGCAAGCTCAAGGAACTGCGCTACGCGATGGCGGTGGAAGAGAAGTACTCCAAGGACCAGATCCTGGAGAAGTACCTCAACATCGCCTATTTCGGCGCCAGCGCCAACGGGGTGGAGGCGGCGGCCAAGCGTTTCTTCAATGTGAAGGCGTCCGAGCTGACCCTCGCCCAGGCCGCCACCCTGGCCGGCGCCGTGCAGGACCCCAACGCGACGGACCCCAACCTGGGCAAGCCCCAGCGGGACCGGCTGCTGAAGCGGCGCAACCTCGTGCTCGACACGATGGTTCTCCGCGGCAAGATCAACAAGCAGCAGGCCGATGAGGCCAAGGCGAAGAAGCTCGGGTTCAAGAACATCGCGCTGCCGGGCGGCTGCGGGGACAGCAAGTATCCGTACTTCTGCATGTACGTCCGCAACGAGGTCCTCACCAACAAGGTCTTCGCGAAGTCGGCCAAGGCCAGGAGCCAGTACCTCAACCGGGGCGGCCTGGAGATCCGGACCACGCTGGACCCGAAGATGCAGGCGGCCGCCGAGAAGGCCATCAAGAAGCACGTGTTCGCCTCCGACTACCCGGTCGCCTCCGAGGCGCTGGTGAAGCCGGGCACGGGCGAGATCAAGGCCATGGCGGCCAGCCGTAAGTACGGCAACAACAAGCGCAAGAAGGAGATGTCGTACAACATCGTGGCCGACGCGGTCCACGGCGGCGGCACCGGCTTCCAGGCCGGCTCGACGTTCAAGACGTTCACCCTGCTCACCGCCCTCAAGGAGGGCATGAAGATCAACGACGGGTTCACCGTCGGCCAGGGCTACCGGGCCCCCTACTACTCCTCGTTCAAGAACTGCAAGGGCGAGAACATCGGCGACCCCAGCCACACCGTCACCAACGACGAGGGCGGCGGCGGCTTCAAGTCGCTGGCGACCGGCACCTGGGGATCGGTGAACACCTTCTTCATGATGCTGGAGCAGAAGGTCGGCCTCTGCGACACCATCAAGACCGCCAAGTCTCTGGGCATCAAGCGCTCCGACGGCCTGGATCTGCTGGAGTTCTCGACGTTCACGCTCGGCACCAACGAGATGGACCCGGTGACCGTCGCCAACGCCTACGCCTCGATCGGCGCGCGCGGCAAGTACTGCAAGCCCATGGCCATCACCTCGATCAAGGAGCGTGACGGCAAGGTCAGGACCTTCAAGCCCCAGTGCCAGCAGGCGATCGACCCCGAGGTCACGGACGCCGCCGCGAACATCCTGTCCGGCGTGTTCACCAAGGGCACCATGCGCAGCGTCGGCGGCATCGGACGCCCGGCGGCCGGCAAGACCGGCACCACGGACGCGCAGGCCACCGCCTGGTTCGCCGGCTTCACCCCCGACCTGGCGGGCGCGGTCAGCATCGGCGACACCCGCGGTGCGCAGAAGTACAAGCTCAACGGCGTCACCATCGGCGGTCAGTACTACGGCTCGGTCTTCGGCGCCTCGATCCCCGGCCCGATCTGGAAGGACACCATGATCGGCGCGCTGCAGGGCATCCCGGCCACGGACTTCACCCCGGTGAACTCCTCCCGCTTCGGCGGCTGCGGCTCCGGCTGCCAACCGCAGCCCCAGCGGGTGCAGCCCGACAACGGCGGCGACGAAGAGCCCGGCACTCTGGACGAAGCGAGCGTGGACATGGCCGGAGATAACTGATCAAAATTAGCCGTATATGGCGGGCAAATATGGGGCGATCTCCATTACCTCAGATGCCCGCCAACGCCTCTAGCTGAGCAGATAAGGAGTGCGTCTCTACAGCAGGGACGCACTCCTTGCAAAGGCCCTATTAACAGCGGCGAAACATTGGTAACGTGGGAGCGCTCCCAGGATCTTCCCGCGAGGTGCTCCATGACCGAGCAGCCCACACTGGCACAGGTGGCGGCCGCTGCAGGGGTTTCCCCCGCGACCGCATCTCGAGTCCTCACAGGCTCGGTGCGGGTCAGTACCTCGACCCGCCGACAAGTCTACGACGCCGTGTCCCGCATGGGATACGTCCGGCAGCGCGCCCCCAGAGGGGCCGCCGCCAAGACGATGGCCGACGGCGTCACGGCTGTCATCTGTGACCACCTGCCCCGGCTCTTCTCCGAGCCCTACTACGCCAGACTCCTGTCCTCCGCAGGCGCCGTGATCGCCGAACACGGCACCCACCTCATGGTGACCACCGTCACCCCGACCTCCTCCACCCTGCCCGCCCTGTCCGGCGCGGTGCTCATCGTCGGCGCAAGAGAGCGCCATCCGCTGGCGATCAAGTTATCCACCTCGGGCGTACCGGTCCGCAACATCGGCCGCCCGCCCCACGACCTCAAACTCCCCTACGCCGACGTCGACAACCTCGACGGCGGCCGGCAGGCGGCGGAACACTTCCTGCTGACCGGCCGCCGCAACGTCGCCGCGATCGGCGGACCACCGTCCCTGCCCGGAGCCCGAGATCGTCTGGAGGGCCTGATACGCACCCTGCAGGCGGCGGGCGCACCCGACGTGCCCGTGGCCTACGGCGACTTCACCGCCGCCTCCGGCACCCACGCCATGCAGTGGTTGTTACGCCACGCACCAGGGCTGGACGCCGTCTTCGTCGCCTCCGACCTGATGGCCGCGGGCGCGATCCAAGCACTGCGCAGAGCCGGGCGCAAGGTGCCCGCCGACGTCGCGGTGATCGGATTCGACGACGCGCCGGTCGCCAGGCACACCGTTCCCGCACTGACCACCGTCCGCCAGCCCGTGGAGGAGCTCGCCACCGTCGCCACCCGGCTGCTCCTGACGGGGGCCGCGGGGATCGACCCCGTCCTCCCCACGGAACTGGTCATCCGTGAGTCGGCTTGAGCCTGGGGATGTGCTGGCCCGCCGGTATCTGCTCCTGGATCCGCTGGCCCGCGGGGGCATGTCGGTCATCTGGCGTGCCTTCGACCAGTCTCTGCACCGGATGATCGCGGTCAAAGTGCTCACCGCCTCACTCCACACCGACCACGGCGAGCGCACCAACGTACGCAGCGAGGCCCGCGCCGCCGCCAGGTTCACCCACCCCGACACCATCGAGATCTACGACTACGGCGAGACCGTCACCACGAGCGGCGGCGTCGCGGCCTACGTCGTGATGCCGCTGCTCGACGGCACGCCACTGGCCGAGCGCCTCGAACAGCAGGGGCCGCTGCCCTGGACGGAGGCGGCGGCCATCGCGCTGCGGCTGGCCAGGGTGCTGATGGCCGGACACGCCCGCGGCCTGGTCCACCGGGACGTCACTGCCGAGAACGTGCTGCTCACCGCAGACGGCCCCAAACTGCTCGACTTCGGCATCGCGGCCTGGGCGGGAGACCCGGAAGACGACCGGGGCACCCCTCCCTACGTCGCCCCGGAACGCCTGCTGGGCGCTGCGACCCATCCCGCGGTCGACGTGTACGCCTTCGGCGTGCTGCTGCACTTCATGCTCACCGGGCGGACACCGTACCCGGAGACCACATGGGAGGAGATCGAGGCGGCCCGCAGGACGGACCCCCCACCCAGGGTTCCCGGCGTGCCGCACGCGATCGCCTCGCTCTGCCAGCGCTGCCTGGCGCACCGGCCGAGGGACCGTCCGACGGCGGCGGAGATCGTCTCCGCGCTGACCTCGGCGCTCGGCACGGCGACGCTGGGCCGCCACGTCAGGCGGGGCCTCACCGTGGCGGGCTCGGCGGCCGTCGCGCTGTCGGCCCTGCTGTGGTTCCAGCAGACGGGGCTGCCGCACCCGCCGGAGCGGGCGGCGTTGAAGCCGTCGCCGACCACGTCGTCCAGGCTGCTGGAGAGCTCGCCGTCCACGGCGGTCACCGTGGAGCAGGCCGTGACCGATTTCAGGACCGCGCTGGAGGCCAAGACGCCGTGCGGCGCGACCGACGCCGACGTCGTGCTCGACCTCCAGCAGGTGCTGCGCGGCGCCGTCTCGCCGCACGGCCCGTCCGGTTCCGGCACGGACAACCTCCGCCAGAAGCTCTCCGACCGCTGGCGGGAGGGCCGGTTGGAGCCTGCCTGCCTCAGTGAGCTGGAGGCCAGGCTCGACGACATCGACAGCGCGCTGGGCGGGGATTGAGGAGGGGTACGGCAGTAGCACCGGCCGTACCCCTCGAAACCGCACGGCCCGGACCCCTCGCAAAGCGCGACCGCGCGGGGTCTCTCAACCCTACATGGGAGCGCTCCCAGGCGGGTGCGTGAAAGTTTCAGCCGACTTTGTCCGGACGCCATCCGGCGTGATTCAATGCGCCTGCCGGGCGGGCTGATTCGTGGGGCAGGTTCCTCTGTCGTCAGCGCAAGGGAATCCCCATGAAGGTATTCAAGTCGGCGGCGATCACCGCCGTCATGGTTCTCCTCACTACTGTCCTCGCGGTCGTCACAGTGCCCACGCAGGCCCAGGCGCACGGGGTGTCGATGTTCCCCGGCGCCCGCACCTTCCTGTGCTGGCAGGACGGCCTGCGGGAAAACGGCCAGATCATCCCCTACAACCCGGCCTGCGGCGCGGCCGTCGCGCAGAGCGGCGCGACCCCGCTGTACAACTGGTTCGCGGTGCTGCGCTCCGACGGCGCGGGCCGGACCACCGGGTTCATCCCCGACGGGCAGATCTGCAGCGGCGGCACGGGCGGTCCCTACGACTTCTCGGCCTACAACGCGGTCCGCTCCGACTGGCCGCTGACCCACCTGACCTCGGGCGCCAACATCCAGATGCGGCACAGCAACTGGGCCGCGCACCCGGGTTCGTTCAAGTACTACGTCACCAAGAACGGCTGGAACCCCAACGGGCCGCTCAAGTGGTCCGACCTGGAGCTGTTCGGCAGCGTCACCGACCCGCCCGCCAGCGGCGGCGCCGGTGGGCTGAACTACTACTACTGGAACGCCCAGCTCCCGTCCGGCAAGAGCGGCCGGCACATCATCTTCACGCACTGGATCCGCTCCGACAGTGCCGAGAACTTCTACAGCTGCTCCGACGTCACCTTCGACGGCGGCAACGGCCAGGTCACCGGTGTGGGCCCCGGCGGCAGCACACCCGACCCGACGAATCCGCCGACGAACCCGCCGCCCACGGGCGCCTGCACGGCCACGTGGAAGGCCACCGACACCGGCTGGGCCGGGCACTTCCAGGGCGAGGTGACCGTGCGCAACACGGGCTCCTCGACGATGAACGGCTGGACGGTCAAGTGGACCTACGGCGGCGGGCAGGGCTTCGACGGCTCGCCGTGGAACGGTGTGCTGTCCGGGCAACCGCCGAACGTGACGGTCAAGAACGCCTCCCACAACGGACAACTGTCGCCGAACGGCACCACCTCGTTCGGCTTCAACGCCACCGGCTCGATCCCGAGCCCCGCACCCACTCTGACCTGCACCAGCCCGTGATCAGAACACGTCGCGGGCTTGTCGCGGCGATCATCACCCTGGCCGGCCTGACCCTGGCCGGGGTGATGTTCTTCTCCGCCCGGCAGCCGTCGTCACAGTTGAACCAAGAGCTCGCCGCCCAGGTGACCCTGATACTCGAACAGGCCTCACCCGGCGAGCACCACGCCCACGGCCACTCCTTCGACTCGCGGGTCGTCTGCGCCGTGGAGCCTTTCGGAACCGAGCCGGCCGACGCCACCTCCCTTGTGCAGGTGCGCTGGGTCTATGCCAGGCACATGTGCGCGGTGACCGGCCAGAGCACCGACTGGGCCGAGTCCGTCCGGGCCTCGGGCCCGATCGCCGTCAAGATCAGCATCCCTCCCGAGGTCAGGGTTCCGGCACCGGGAGCCGGCTATCCGGACCGGGTCAGGCAGCTCATCCCCGCGCGCTACCACGAGCAGGCCCTCGCCGAGTTCTCCGACGACGCGGCCATCGACGCGGCACGCGAGCGGTTCGGTCAGGCCATCGCCGAGCAGCCCAAGAAATGACAAACGGACGCGGCCGATGATCGGCCGCGTCCGTCCCATCCGGGCGGGATGGTGTTCGTCAGGCAGGGATGATGGTTAGCCTCACCTCCTCATACGCACCCGACGACTGGGCGGTTCAGTTGGCGCACGCGTAGCCGGAGGGCAGCGAGGTGTTGCCGCTGGGCCGGCTGGCCTGCACGCCGAAGCTGGTGCTGGCGTTCGGTCCGAGCGTGCCGTTGTAGGCCAGGTTCTTCGCCGTCACGCTCTGGCCGCTGACCGTCACCGTGGCACCCCAGGAGCCGGTGACCGCGTGTCCCGCGGGCAGCGTGAACGTCACCGTCCAGCTCGTCTTGCTCGACGTGCTGGTGTTGGTCACGGTCACGGGCTGCACCACGTAGCCGGTGGCCCACTGGCTCTGGACGGTGCCCACGGCCGTGCAGCCGCCCCCGGTGCCGCCGCCCAGCGTGGTGAAGGAGGCCGTCGGCGACGGGTTCGACTGGTTGCCCGCGGCGTCCCTGGCCCGCACGTACACCTGGTACGCGGTCGACGGCGAGAGCCCGCTCAGCGTGATCGAGTTCGTGGCCGTGGCGCCGAGCGACGTGCCGCCCGAGGTGTAGACGTCGTAGCCGGTGACGCCGACGTTGTCCGTGGCGGCCGTCCAGGTCAGCGTGGCGCCCGAGGAGGTGACGTTCGACGCAGACGGGGCGCCCGGGGTGCTCGGCGGGGTCGAGTCGCCGGTGCCGCCGCCGTAGATCGCGGCCTGCTTGGCGGTCGCCGCGATGCCGTTGGCGCCGTTGAACAGCCGCCGGCCCCAGTCCGTGAGCTGGTTGACGTCGAAGTTGGTGACCTGGTCGAGGTACTCGACGCCGCCGCCGTTGCCGCTCCACGACCAGCCCAGGTAGCCGATGCCGCGGCTGACGGCCTGCGCCATGATCGTGTCCTCGTCCGGGTTGCCGTCGGAGTGGTTGAACCCGAACTCGCCGACGACCAGCGGGAGCCCGGCGGTCCTGAACGCGTCCATGTAGGCGTTGATCTCCGCGGCGGTGTCGAAGACGCCGTACATGTGGATCGAGAAGATCGTGTTCTTGTCGGGGTCGCTGTCGAAGACGGCCCGCGCGTTGTCCCGCATGCCGAACTGCCAGTCCTGGCCCCAGTTGGGCGCGTCCACCATCAGCGCGTGGTCGAAGCCGTTGTCGCGCAGCTTGCGGATCGCGGCGGTGGTGGCGGCGGCCCAGCCGGGCGTGACGGCGTTGTTGCCGATGGGCTCGTTGCCGATGTTGACGATGACGTAGTCCTCCTGGCCGACCAGGGCGGACTTGACGCTGATCCAGTAGTTGGCGGCCTGGTCCAGGGTGTAGGCGCCGCTCTGCTCGCCGTACCCGGTGGTGTCGTGGTTCTCCAGCACGCAGATGAGCCTGTTCTGCTTGCACAGGGAGACGACGTTGGCCACGTCGGAGACGGAGTTGGGAGTCCAGCGTCCGCCGCTGAGCACGACGCGCACGGTGTTGGCCTTGAGCGACTTGATGTCGGCGAACGCCTTGGTCTGGCCGGCGAACCAGGTGTGCGCGTGGCTGGTGCCGCGCATGACGAACTCCTGGCCGCCCTTCTCCAGGATTTTGGTGCCGCTGACGTGCAGCCCGACGGCCGCGTCGGCCGGTGCGGCGGGGACGACGAGCAGGGCGAGGAGAGCGGCCAGCGCGGTTAGCAGTGATCTCATGAGCTGCCTTTCACTGAGCTGTGGAACCGCCCCCGCCGCTCCTGCGACGGGGGCGGGGTCTTCACTCAGGCGGTGGTGCAGGTGATGGGGTCGGGGGTGGTGGAGGTGCCGTTGGCGATGAAGCCGAACGTGGTCGTGGCGCCCGGGGCGAGCGCGCCGTTCCACGCCTCGTTCCTGACGGTGACGGCGGCGCCCGACACCGTGTGCCTGCCGCCCCAGAGCTGGGTGATCAGGTTCTGGGACGTCCAGCCGGCCGTCCAGCCGGCGATGGCCGCCGTGCCGGTGTTCTTCACTGTCACCTCGGCCTGGAACCCGCCGCCCCACGTGCTCGTCACCTTGTACGCCGCCGTGCATCCGCCCGAGGGCGCCGGGGTGTCCTCAGTAGTGAAGAGCGTGCCGTCCGACTGCGTCGAGGTGTTGCCTGCCGCGTCCCGCGCCACCACTGAGGCGGTGTAGGACGTGGCAGGGGTGAGCCCGCTCAGCTCGAAGGATGTGCCCGCGGCCGTGCCTGCCTTGGTGGACCCCAGGTAGACGTCATAGCCGCTCACCCCCACGTTGTCCGTGGAGGCGGTCCAGCTCAGCCTCGCGGTGGAGCCCGTGATCGCGGATACCGCGGGCTTACCTGGCTTGCTGGGCGCAGTACGATCCACTTCCTCCGGACCCGGGGGCTCACCCCAGATCTTGGTCGCGCCGCTGTAGAGGGTGATGTTCTGGGTCCGCACCGGCGTCGCCCCCGGCGTGGTGGGGATGGCCCGGTACGACCAGTCGTTGGCCGGGTCCCACGTGCCCGTGCTGGAGATCCTGAACTGCACCTCCCTGCGGTGCTGCGACTGTCCCGCCGGGGCGATGGCCTGGCCGGAGCAGTCGATGTTCACGTAGTACGTGCTGCCGCTCGCGGTTCGATGGTCGCGCTCACTTGGCCCTCGCTGGTCACGCAAGCTACCGCTCTCGGGCCTGAGCGTTCGCTGCTCCGCGTTCAGCGTGGGCGCCTTGCACTGCGTGTAGGCCGACGACACGCTGATCTGCGCGGCGGTCGTGCCGCCGTCGAGCGTGAAGTAGTAGCGGAACGAGCCGTCGGACAGGACTCTGGCGGGCCAGGCCGACTGGTTGCGGACGATGGCCTTGATCTCCGTGAAGTTCGTGCCGGAGGCGTTCACCCCGGCCTCGACGAACAGCTCGGGGCCGTCCGGGCTCTCCTGAACGGGGAAGTTCGCCGCCGGGGCGCCGCCGTACTCCTTGTAGAGCCGGGCCAGCGCGCTGGTGAAGCCGGCGTTGTAGTCGGTGGCGACCTCGTTCATGACGTAGTCGTCGCGCTTGTCGGTGTAGGCGTCGTTCGGGTCCGGCGGGCCGCCGACGAGCGCGCCGTACAGGGTGTGGCGGGTCTGCTCGGGGTTGGTGATCTGATCGGTCCACGAGCCGTGCGCCGTCCGGTGATGCGGGTTCCTCGGCGGGTTGGCGCCGAACCCGATGAGGTAGGAGGAGTTGCGCGGGTTGTCGCCGAGCGCGTAGTTGATCTGCCGTACCGCGAAGTCGTGGTAGCGGGCCTTGCGCGTGGCGTCGATGATCGTGTCGCTGTGCACGAGCGCCGCGAAGGCGGTGTTGGCCGCGTACCGCAGCGAACCCCACCGGTCCAGCACGGCCTGGCCACCCGGCGAGTAGGCGACCTTGGCTCCGTTCACGCCGACCGTCCACCAGTCGAGCCAGCGGTTGGCGTCGTCGAGGTAGCGCTGCTTGCCGGTCAGCTTGTGCAGCAGCACGTACGCGCCGTACGACTTGTCGTCCCAGGCGATCGTCCACTTGTACGACTTGGTCGTCGTCTGCGGCTCGTTGCCCAGGCTGTCGTAGCCGGTCTCGGCCTTGGCCAGGTAGGAGGCGTCGTTCGTGGCCCGGTAGAGCCAGATCGCGCCCCACACCAGTTCGTCGTTGTAGCCGCTCCAGGAGTTGTAGTAGCCCTGGGCGTCGGTGACGCACTCGGTGTACTTCTTCCTGACCGTGTCGGCGAAGGAGTAGAGCTGTTTGGCGTGCGTCACCAGCGTGTCGGCATACGACGGATTTGTCGGGCGGAACACCATCGACGAGGCCGCCATCGCCGCCGCCGTCTCACCGGCCAGGTCCGACCCGCCGCACGACGCGTCGATCTTGTACGCCGGCCGCGCCATCGCCATCGCCTCGGCGGGCCCCCACCAGGCGTGGTCGGTGCCGCCGTTGCCGACCTGCCCGTAGAGCACGTTCGGCGACGGATGGGCCTTGACGAAGTAGTCGTTGACGAACTTGAGGTTGTCGAGCAGGTGGGTGAGCTGGCCAGAAGAGGCGTAGGCGTCGCGGTACTCGACCGCGCCCCAGGCCAGCATGGTGGCGGAGAACGCCATCGGGAAACCGAACTTGACGTGGTCGCCCGCGTCGTACCAGCCGCCCGTGAGGTCCACGCCGACGTCCTTGCCGTCGTTCATCCCCGAGTCGCCGCGCCAGGAGACGCGGTTCCACGCGGGCTTGGGTCCCGACTGCTGGGCCTCGTAGAACCACAACGACTTCTGCAGCGCCTCGCCGTAAGCGAAGGCCGGTGCGGCGTGGGCCGCGGGCCCCGCCCACAACAGGGGCAGGACCAGCGACGCCACGGCGATCAGTGCTTTTCTCACGGGAAGAGCCGCCCGTACTCGGCCAGGGCGACGGCGACGTCCACCTGCGCCCAGAACCGGTGGTAGTTGAAGACCGGCGCGGGTCCTGTGCCCTTGAGGAAGGCGTCGACCTTCGGCCAGTCCGGGTCGTTGCGGTAGAACGACCTGATCGAGATGAAGGTCGAGCTGGAGTTGATCGTGTCGCCGTTCGGCATCTTGCCGCTCCAGCCGGAGGGCACGTAGACCGGGTCGTCGACACGGTTGTAGTCGGTCTTGGTCTCCGGCACCGAGACGCCCTTGGCATCGCGGTTGCGCCAGACGCCGTCCAGCAGCGCCTTGGCCGTGTCACGGGCCTGGGTGTGGTTGGCCCTGGCCGCGTAGTACATCAGCGCCTTGGCGTACGCGCCGGCCACACCCACGTCCTGGGTGTAGTCGACGACCGACACGTGCAGGCCGGGGTTGGCCGGCGGCATGCCCGAGGTGGCGCTGAAGTCGCCCGCGGGCTGGCCGGTCCACCGCAGCGTGGACGGGATCTGGTAGCTGGTCGCGCTGACCGTGGTGTTGGCCAGCGCCCACGTCACCCACTTGTCGAGGATGGCCTTGGCGTCGGCGTTGCCGGTGACGTTGTAGAGCTCGGCCACCCGCTCCATCGTCCACGCCTGGAAGCCGAACCACTGGTTCGACGGCGGGTCGTGGTAGACGGGCTGCCAGTCGTAGGTCATGCCGTGGAACTTGGGCAGGCCGCTCGGCGGCGTGCCGTAGTGGCCCTCCCAGCTGTTGGTCGCGCCGCCGGCGACGGCGCCCTCGGCCGACTGCAGCCACTTGTAGAACTGCAGCTGCCTGGTCAGGCTGGTGCCCCAGTCGCCCGCGCCGGTCGCGCTCTTGGGCTTGAGCTCGGCCACGTTGGCCAGCGCCCAGGCCGCGAACGGGTTCTGGTAGCCGGAGTGGTTGTGGCTGGAGCCGATGCGCCAGGCCCATCCGGCGCTGGCGTCGGTCGCGCCGCCCCAGGCGTAGTACCAGTTGAGCAGGTACGCCGAGGCGTCCTTGCCGGTGCCCGGTGCGCACGAGGGGCTCGTGCAGCCCGGCTTCTTGAAGTACTTGTCGTACATCGCGTAGCGCAGGTAGTCGCCCATCTTGGCGGCCTTGGTCACGGTCGCGGAGATGTCCGAGCCCTTGTTCTGCGCCTTGGCCCAGGTCAGCGCCCAGTAGGCGGCCTGCACCGCGCGCGCGTCGGCGTCGGGGGCGTTGGTGTACTTCCACTGCTTGGCGTAGGAGCTGTCCTTGATGAACAGGTCCAGGTAGCCGTTGGTGCCGCCGTACTTGAAGGTGTCGCAGGACGGCTGCGGGATCGTCTCGAAGACCGACTCCTCCGGGCCGCGCTGGTAGGTGTTGATGTAGGCGGGCTTGGTGGTGCCGTCGCCGCAGCGGCCGAAGCCGTAGGTGTTGTCCACGTCCAGCAGCCAGTGCATGCCGTAGATGTCGCGGGTGCCGTACGCGGACTGCAGCTCGCCGGCCAGCGGGTCGGTCCCCGGTGTCACGCCGGTGTCCATCTGGGTCGGGTAGTTGCTGATCTGCAGGGACTCCGGCGCGTACGTGGCCGGTTTCGAGGCGTTGTAGAAGGAGTTCGTCGGCTGGTCGGCGGTCGAGGGGATGATGTACTTCTCCATCGAGGCCCACGCGTTGTTGAACTTCGACCAGTCGCCGGTGACCTGCCCGTAGGCCGCCTCCAGCCACAGGTAGTAGCTGTAGGCCTCGGACGTGGTCTCGTGCCCGTGGTCCGGCGCCTCGACCATGAACGTCTCGACCGAGTGGTACGGCACGCCCTCGGGCGAGAAGTAGCCGTTGGCCGGGTCGTGCAGCTCGTTGTAGAGCTCGACGAAGCGCTGGACGTACTGGTTGTTGCCGCCCACGTCGTCGTCGGCCTCGCTGGCCGCGACGTCCACCGCCGCGTAGCCGCTCGCGCTCACCCTGATGACGGCCGTGCCGCTGGTGGTGTCGGAGTCATTGGCCGCGGCCAGCGTCACGTTCTGCGCGGTGTTCCAGTTGGACGGCGTGAAGGTCAGGCTTGCGCCACTGGCGACCGTGATGTCGGCGTCACCGCTGACGCGGGCCGAGGTGACGGTCACGTTGGCCGAGGGCGCCTGCGACAGTTTCACGCTGAAGGAGGCGGTCCCAGACTCGGGCACGGACAGGGTCGTGGGGCTCACCACGAGCGCCGGGCCGGTGTTCTGGGAGACCGTGATCCCGACAGGGGACGAGGTCGTGGTCGCGCCGCCGTTGTCGGTGGCGCGGGCGGTGATCGAGTAGCTGCCCGCCGCCACGTTGGTCCAGTTGTAGCTGTAGGGCGCCGAGGTGTCGGTGCCGAGCAGCGTGTTGCCCTGGTAGAAGTCGACCTTGGAGACCGTGCCGTCGCTGTCGGCCGCGTTCGCCGCGATCGCGACGGTGGCGGGGGCGGTGTAGGTCTGGCCGGCGGTCGGCGAGGTCAGCGACACGGTGGGGGCGGCGTTCGCCCCGCCGCAGCTGACGCCGTTGACGCTGAACGAGGTCGGACTGGGGTTGCTGCCCGTCCAGGTGCCGTTGAACCCGATGGAGACCGAGGCACCCGTGGCCAGGCTGCCGTTGTAGGGCAGGTTCGTGCCGGTCACGCGGGTGTTGTTCTGGCTCCAGTTCGCGCCCCAGCCTGTGGGGGTGTACTTCTGGCCCGTGGTCGGGTAGTCGAAGGCCAGCGTCCAGGACGTGATGGGGTCGCCGGTGTTCTTCAGCGAGATGCTCGCGGTGAAGCCACCCTGGCCGGGGCTACTCGTCCACTGGTTGGCGGTGTAGGTCACGTCGCAGGCCACCGCCGCCTGGGCGGGAGCCGCCGCCACAGCCGTGGTCGCGCCGGCGACGAGGACGAGGGTCGTGGCCACGGCGAGCCGCCTCGATAAGCGCGATAGAAGGAGGGGAGGTCTGTACTTCACGGGATCTCCATCGGAGTAGGGGGTGTGGGAGCGCTCCCAAAATGGATTGTCTGTTCCGTCCGGCGTATGTCAACGAAATGGCGGTGCGGTAACCCCGGCGTTTCCTCTCACCAGGCTGGCCGGGATGAAAGTTTCATCCGCGTTCCGGGGCATTCAACGAGCATGCGGGGCGGCGGACAGCTCCGCGACAGGTGCCCTCTGTACATGGCTTCGAGTCCGGCAGACCATGGGAGCGCTCCCAGCCATCTAACACTGGAGATGATCGCTCGTGAGACTCCTACGCGGCCTCCGCAAATGGGCCGTGACCGTGACCGCCGCGAGTGTCGCGGCCTTGGGCCTCGTCGTGGGCCAGGGCACGGCCGCGAACGCCGCCGCCGCCTGCGACGTGACCTACTCAGCCAATTCGTGGACGAGCAGCCCTGGTCAGGGCGGTTTCACCGCGAGCATCACATTGAAGAACACCGGCGACCCGCTGACCTCATGGACGCTGGCCTTCGACTACCCGACCACGGGCCAGAAGTACACCCCCACAGGCTGGGGCGCGAACTGGAGCCAGAACAACACCCGCGTGACCGGCACGAACCTGCCCTACAACGGCAGCCTGGCCACGGGAGCCTCGGTCTCCATCGGGTTCAACGGCACCTGGACCGGCAGCAACCCGAACCCGACCTCGTTCAGCGTCAACGGCGTCACCTGTGGCGGCGGCGGCAACCCGACCGCCCCGTCGGTGGTCACCTCCGCCAGCTCGGTCGCGGTCAACGAGGGCGGCACGGCTTCGTTCACGGTCAGGCTCTCCTCGGCCCCCAGCTCCAACGTGACCGTCACCACCACGCGGACCAGCGGTGACACGGACCTGTCCGTCAGCTCGGGCGGCAGCCTGACCTTCACCCCGTCCAACTGGAACACCGCCCAGACGGTCACCCTGGCCGCCGCCCAGGACAGCGACACCACCGCGGGCACGGCCGTGTTCACCGTCGGCGGCACCGGCGTGACCCCCACCACGGTCAACGCGACCGAGATCGACGACGACGCCACCGTCGAGCAGTCGATCATCGTGACGCCGACCTCGGTGACCGTGCCGGAGGGCTCGACCGCCTCGTACACGGTGCGCCTGGCCGCGCAGCCCACCTCCAACGTGGTCGTCACCTCGACGGCGGGCAGCGGCGACACGGACATCACCGTCTCCTCCGGCGCCAGCCTCACCTTCACGCCCTCCAACTGGAACACCCCGCAGACGGTCACCCTGGCCGCCGCGCAGGACTCCGACCAGGCCAACGGCAGCCGCACCATCACCGTCGCCTCGACCGGGCTGACCTCCAGGACGGTCACCGCCACCGAGGCCGACGACGACGGCACCGGCAACCCCGGCGGCCACGTCGAGAACCCGTACGCCGGCGCCTCCGGCTACGTCAACCCCGACTGGCGCGCCAAGGCCGCGGCCGAGCCCGGCGGCTCCGCGGTGGCCAACACCTCCACGGCCGTGTGGATGGACCGCATCGCCGCCATCGCCGGCTCCTCCTCCGTCATGGGCCTGCGCGCCCACCTGGACGAGGCCGTCAGGCAGGACGCCGCCAACGGCTCCACCCCGCTGACCTTCCAGGTCGTCATCTACAACCTGCCCAACCGCGACTGCTCGGCGCTGGCCTCCAACGGCGAGCTGCTCATCGCCGAGAACGGGCTCAACCGCTACAAGACCGAGTACATCGACCCGATCACCGCGATCCTCAGCGAGCCTGCCTACAACAACCTGCGGATCGTCACGATCATCGAGCCCGACTCACTGCCGAACCTGATCACCAACCTCAGCTTCGCCAAGTGCGCCGAGGCCAACTCGACCGGCGCCTACGTCCAGGGCGTCCAGTACGCGCTGAACAAGCTGCACGCCAGGAGCAACATCTACACCTACGTCGACGCCGCCCACCACGCCTGGCTCGGCTGGGACTCGAACTTCAACCCGTCGGTCAACCTCTTCTACAACACGGTCGCCGGCACCACGGCGGGCGTGGACAGCGTGGACGGCTTCATCGTCAACACCGCCAACTACTCGGTCACCACCGAGCCCTACTTCACCGTCAACTCCACGGTGAACGGCCAGCAGGTCCGGCAGTCCAACTGGGTGGACTGGAACTACTACATCGACGAGCAGACCTTCGCCGTCGCCCTGCGCAACGCGCTGATCGGCAAGGGCTTCCGTCAGGGGCTCGGCATGCTGATCGACACCTCGCGCAACGGCTGGGGCGGCAGCGCCCGTCCGAGCGGGCCGAGCACCTCGACCGTCCTGAACGACTTCGTCGACCAGTCACGCGTCGACCGCCGCATCCACGCCGGCAACTGGTGCAACCAGAGCGGCGCGGGCCTGGGCGCGCGGCCGACCGCCAACCCGGCCGCCGGGTTCGACGCCTACGTCTGGATCAAGCCGCCCGGCGAGTCGGACGGCGCCAGCAGGGACATCCCGAACAACGAGGGCAAGAAGTTCGACCGGATGTGCGACCCGACCTACCACGGCAACGACCTCAACAAGAACAATCTGACCGGCGCGCTGCCCGACTCGCCGCTGTCGGGCCAGTGGTTCTCGGCGCAGTTCCGTCAACTGCTCCAGAACGCCTACCCGCCCGTCAACTGAGGACCCGGCCGGCTGGAGACCCTCCAGCCGGGGACCCGCCTGACCCGGGTCCCCATCGGCCGGAGGGGCCCGCCTGACCCGGGTCCCTCACCCATCGAAGGGGTCCGGGCATCGCCCGGGCCCCTTCACCGCCGGGATCTGCGCCACTCCGAGACGATCTCTTCGACGTCGAAGGGCATCAGGTTGAGCGGCGGCCCTGACATCCCCGTCCTGATCGCCTTGCGGATCTTGTCGTTGATGTCCTCGACGATCTGGCGCGCCTGGGTCTCCGACCGTGCTCCGCGCGCCTCGGCCAGGGCCTCCTCGGCCTCCTTGCGCAGGGCCAGCGTGGGCGGCAGGGGCATCTTCAGCCCCTCTCTCTCGACCTTCTGCTTGATCCACCACATGTCGTCCTGCGGCCGGTCGAGCCCGGGCAGCGGCTTGCCCTTCCCTGGCAGGTCGTCGAACTCGCCGCGCTCCTCGGCCTCGCGGATCTGCCTGTCGACCCAGCTCTCGAAGGGCATCCCCATGGGTTTGCGCTCGGTCACATCATCTCCTTCACGCCAGGTTGTGCCTCGGGGACAACGGGCCACGCCAGCCGAGCATGGCCTCGGTCATGCGGACGGACGCGACCGTCGCGGCCACGTCGTGGACACGCAGGATGCGCGCGCCCTTGAGGATGGAGAAGACGTTGGCGGCGATCGTGCCCTCTGCCCGCTCCCCCTGGGGCCGGTCGAGCGTCTCGCCGATGAAGTCCTTGTTCGACAGCGCCACCAGCGTCGGATAACCGATGGAGGTGATCTCCTCAAGGCGGCGGGTCAGCTCAAGTGAGTGGTAGGTGTTCTTGTTCAGATCGTGCCCGGGATCGATGATGATCCTGTCGGGGGCGATCCCGGCCTCCAGCGCGTACGCGACCCGCTCCCGCAGGAAGCCGGCCACCTCGGCGACCACGTCGGTGTAGCCGGGCCGGAAGACGCGGCGCCCCGGGCCGCCGATGCTGTGGGTGACGACCACGCAGGCCCCGCTCGCGGCGGCGACCTCGGCCATGCCCGGCTCGCGCAGGCCGTTGGTGTCGTTGATGACGTCGGCCCCGGCCTCGAGGGCGGCCCGCGCCACCTCGGCGCGATGGGTGTCGATCGAGATGACGGCGTCGGTCGCGGCCCTGATCTCGGCGATGACGGGGGCGACCCGGTCGATCTCCTCCTCCGGGCTGATCGGCGCCTGGGCGGCGCTGAAGGCGAACCCGCCGATGTCCACCCAGTCGGCGCCCTCGTCCACGGCCCTGCGCGCGGCCTTCACGGCGCTGTCCAGCGCGAACGTACGGCCCTGGTCGTGGAAGGAGTTGGGCGTCCTGTTGACGATCGCCATGATGGCGACCTGGCGCTCGAAATCGAACTCCCGCCGCCCGATACGCCGGACGGGAGAGCCGATCCCGGAGGAGACGATGTCGCCGCTCACCTGCTGATCCCTTTCCGTCCCCTTGAGAGTACCTGGCCTCTCGGCAGGTCACAGGGGCGGGATCAGGTGGTGAAACGCCTGGGTGAGCGCCCGTCGGCGGAGACCCGGATGCGTCTCATGCGCTGGTGGGAGTCGCGCGGCAGGCGCATGGTGAGCTGGACCGTGGTGCCGCCAGGACCGGTGCGGAAGTCGGTCTCGTCGCACAGCCGCCTCATCAGGAAGATCCCTCTGCCGGTGCTGGACAGGTCCGGCGGTCTGCGACTGCCGTCGACGTAGCGGTCCGGGATGCCGGGACCGTCGTCCGATGTCTCGGCTCTGATGACGCCGTCGACCGTCCACAGCTTGAAGTGCCCGTGCCCGCCGGCGTGCTGGACGGCGTTGACGACGCTCTCGTGCACCGCGAGCACGAAGTCATCCAGCCGGGGACCGCTCAATCCGCAGCTCCCGGCCTGTTCGGTGACCGCGCGGCGCAGCTTCGTCACGTCATGGACGGCGAAGAACTGAGTCAGTAACGTGCGCACGACAGGCTCCTCCGACTTCGCCTGGATACGCATGGGCTCGCGCGGCCTCCGGACGCGGAGGGGCCGAAGCGGAAGGATCGCCCGAAAATAAGAGTCCACGCCTCGCCTCCGCATCGCTCCGACACGTGCAGGCCGCGCTTCTGGACCTCTCTGGTGTCCTCCTTCCCCAATAACGGGCCCCAATAACGGGGAAATACCCTATTTATCGTTTACGGATGCCCGCCCACGCCCAAGGCGAGCTCCCTGATGCGCCCGACCACCCCTCGGTCGGGCGCCGGCGGCGGAGTGTCCATGCCGGCGCCCTCGCGCAGGCCGTCGAACAGCTCCCCCAATGCCTCCCACGACGAGCGCCGCGCCGTCCAGCCCAGCACCTGCCTGGCCCGCTCCACCTTCATGACCGGAACCCGCAGAGCCGGCTCCAGCATCCCGGACGAGGCGGGCAGCAGGTGCAGATGCCAGCCCGCGGACATGGCCGCCCTGGCCAGCCCGCGAGAGACCGGCACCGTACGGGCGTCGAGCAGCCTGGCCAGGTCGTGCGGATCGAGCACCGGCTCGGCCGCCAGGTTGAACGCGCCCCGCGCCGGCTTGGTGATCGCCAGCCGGTAGGCCTCGGCGGCGTCCTGCGCGTGCAGCACCTGCAGCCGCAGCCCCGGAATGTCCGGCACGAACGGGATGCGCCCCGCCTTGATCAGCCGCCGCGGCACCAACGGCCCGCCGAACAGCCTGCGCTGCTCGGTCGCCGCCGCCCGCTGGAAGATGAACGCGGGCCGCATGCGCACCACCCGAATCATCGGGTGATCGTGCTCGAAGACGTCGAGGACCCGCTCGACGTAGGCCTTCTCCCGCGCGTACACCGACCCCGGCCAGCCGTGCGTCGGCCAGCTCTCGTCCACGGGCCGGTCCTTCGGCCCCGGCGAGTACGCCCCCACGGACGAGGCGTGGACCAACGCGGGCACCCCCGCCTCCGCGACCGCGCGGAAGACACGCATGCTGCCCAGCACGTTGGCCCGCCACGTCGTCGCCGGATCCCTGGTCGGCTGGAACAGCCAGGCCAGGTGCACCACGACGTCCGCGCCGTCGAAGATCCGCGTCAGGTCGGCGCTCGCCACGTCGGCCTGACGCCAGTCGGTGCGGTCGATCCGCCATCCGGGAAGTCTCCTGGCCACCCCCACGATCGAGGTCACGCCGTCGTCCGCGGCCAGCGCGCGTACCACGCTGGTCCCGACGTTCCCGGTAGCCCCCACCACAACGACTCTCATGAGGGCTCCGCTGCCCGTCACCGGGGCCGCGAAACCCTCCTGAGCTGCTGTCTTACGGCTGGAGCAGGATCTTCACCGCGCCATTGGCCTTTTTCTGGAACATCTCGTACGCCATCGGCGCCTGCTCCAGCGGCAGGTGGTGGGTGGCCAGGTCCATCACCCCGAGCGGGTCGCTGCCCTCGGTCACCAGCGGCATCAGGGCGCCGATCCACCGCCTGACGTGAGCCTGCCCCATGCGCATCGAGATCCCCTTGTCGAACATGCGCAACATGGGCATCGGATCCCGCATGCCGCCGTACGTGCCGACGACGGAGATCACGCCGCCGCGGCGCACGCAGTCGACGGCTTCGTTGAGCGCGGCCAGGCGGTCGACGCCCGCCGTCGACATCAGCGGCGCGGCCACCGCGTCGGGCAGCAGCCCCGTGATCGTCTGCGCGATCTTGGCGGCGGGCGAGCCGTGGGCCTCCATGCCGACCGCGTCGATCACCGAGTCGGTGCCGCGCCCCGCGGTCCTGTTGCGGATCTCTCCCGGCACGTCGGCGACCTCGCTGGCGTCGATGACCTCGATGCCGTGGCGGTGGGCCATCTCCAGGCGCGAGACGACGCCGTCCACGCCGATCACGCGGTGGCCGAGATGGCGGGCGATGCGGGCGCTCATCTGCCCGATGGGCCCGAGGCCGAGGACGGTGACGCTGCCGCCCTCGGGGATGTGCGCGTACGCGACGGCCTGCCAGGCGGTCGGCAGCACGTCCGACAGGAACACGAACCGTTCGTCCGGCGGCCCCTCCGGCACCTTGATCGGCCCGAACTGCGCCTCGGGCACGCGCAGATACTCGGCCTGGCCGCCGGGCACCTGGCCGTAGAGCTTGGTGTAGCCGAACAGCGCCGCGCCCGTGCCCTGCTCGCGCACCTGGGTGGTCTCGCACTGCGCGTACAGCTCCATCCCGCACATGTGGCAGTGGCCGCAGGAGATGGAGCACGGGATGACCACGCGGTCGCCCGGTTTGAGGTTGTCGATGGCGGGCCCGATCTCCTCGACGATCCCCATGGCCTCGTGCCCGAGGATGTCGCCTTCGGCCATGAACGGGCCGAGCACCTCGTACAGGTGCAGGTCGGCGCCGCAGATCCCGGTGCTGGTCACCTTGATGACCACGTCGTTGGGCTCCTTGATGGCCGGGTCGGGGACTTCTTCTACACGAATGTCGCGCTTGCCGTGCCAGGTGACCGCCTTCATGGTGTCTCCTCACTGCAGTGCCACAAATGCCGCATACCCCCACATAAAGGCTCAAACAATCCGCAATCAACCGAAGGGGCTTCACGGCATCCCCGAGCGTGGGACTCCTGTGGCAAAACCAATCCCGAGCAACAAAAGACGCTTTACACACTCCGTATTGAGTGAGTAACTATTGGTAGCTGACACCTGACAGAAGGAGCCGCGCGTATGCCGGTGAGCTTCACTCAGCACCACGTGGGGTCACGCGTCGAAAAACGCCTGGCCGGCTTTCTCGAAACCTGGCGGGCACCCGTTTCCGATCCTGACGTCGAGGCCGCGTACGCGCTGCTGGGCGACTTCATCCTCGGCGGCGGCAAACGGGTACGGCCCCAGTTGTGCTACTGGGGCTGGCGCGGCGCCGGAGGCGAGGACAGCGAGGAGATCATCACCGCCGCCGCGGCCCTGGAGCTGTGCCACGCCGGGCTGCTGGTCCACGACGACATCATGGACGGCAGCGAGCTGCGCAGGGGGAAGGCCACCGTGCACAGGAGCTTGGCCCTGCTGCACCGGGGGCCGGGCTCTGAGGCGTTCGGCCAGGCCGGCGGCATCCTGCTCGGCACACTCAGCCTGGCCTGGTCCGACACGATGTTGTCGTCCTGTCAGGTGGAGCCGAAACGGCTCCGGGCCGCGCACCACATCTTCGACGCCATGCGCACCGAGGTCATCAGCGGACAGTACCTCGACGTGCTGACCCAGCTCCGCTCGGGCGCGAACGTCGAGGAGGCGCTCACCGTGATCCGGTTCAAGAGCGCCAAGTACACCGTCGAGCGGCCCTTGCAGATCGGCGGCGCGCTGGCCGGCGCCTCGATGGGGCTGCTGGAGTCGTACTCCCGCTTCGGCGTGCCGCTCGGCGAGGCCTTCCAGCTCCGTGACGACGTGCTGGGCACGTTCGGCGTGGCGTCGGAGACCGGCAAGTCGGCGCTCGACGACCTGCGGGAGGGCAAGCGGACGGTGATGTTCGCCCACGCCGTGCGGCGGGCCTCACCCGCCCAGCTCGACCACCTCAAGAGCTGGCACGGCAACCCGGAGCTGACCGAGGAGCGCGCCGCCGAGCTGCGGCAGATCCTGTGTGACACCGGCGCGCTGGCCAAGGTCGAGGAAATGATCGAAGAACGCGTGCGCGAGGCGGTGACGGCTCTGGCGACGGCGCCGGTCGAGCACGAGGCCGCCACGGCGCTGGCCGTACTCGCCGATCAGCTCGCGCACCGTACCAAGTGAAGGGCTTTCACGATGGGACGTGTACTTCTCGCGGCCCCGCGCGGCTACTGCGCGGGCGTCGAACGCGCCATCAGCACCGTCGAAGAGGCGCTGAGACGCTTCGGACCACCCGTCTACGTACGCAAGCAGATCGTCCACAACACCTATGTGGTGGGTGACCTGACCGAGCGCGGCGCCGTCTTCGTCGACGAGCTCGACGAGGTCCCCGACGGGGCGCTGGTCGTCTTCTCCGCCCACGGCGTCTCGCCGGCCGTCAAGGGTGAGGCAGAGCGGCGCGACCTGCGGACGATCGACGCGACCTGCCCGCTGGTCACCAAGGTCCACAAGGAGGCCGTCCGGATGGCGCGGGCGGGCTACGAGATCGTGCTGATCGGCCACGCCGAGCACGAGGAGGTCGAGGGCACGGTCGGCGAGGCCCCCGGCAACATCCACGTGGTCGACCCGGCCCGCCCCGAGGAGGTGACGGCGAACGGCTCGGGGCCGATGAGCTGGCTGTCGCAGACGACGCTGGCCGTGGACGAGGCCATGGGCGCCGTCTCCCGCCTGCGCGAACGCTTCCCGCACCTGGCCGACCCGCCCAGCGACGACATCTGCTACGCCAGCCAGAACCGCCAGGAGGCGATCACCAGGATCGCCCCGGAATGCGATCTGGTCATCGTCGTCGGCTCGGCCAACTCCTCCAACTCCCAGCGCCTGGTGGAGGTCGCGCTGAACGCCGGCGCGGACGCCGCCTACCTGGTCGACCGGGCCGCCGACGCCGACGAGCGGTGGCTGGCCGGGGTGGAGACCATCGGGGTCAGCTCCGGCGCCTCCGCCCCGGAACTGCTGGTCGGGCAGTTACTCGACTGGCTGGCCGAGCGGGGCTACGCCGACGTCGAGCCGGTGACCCTGACCGAGGAAACCCTGACGTTCTCCCTGCCCCCCGAACTTCGCGCCACTCGCAACTCCGGCTAGACCCCTGACCGAGATAGGCGGTGCAGCACGATGACAGAAACCACCGACTCGACCGTTCCCGTGAACGGCGAAGGACAGCTCAGCCTCAGTACCGAGGCCGCCAAACAGCTCGCGACCACGACCAAGACGCAGCCGCAGATGCAGGAGATCACCTCCCGCTGGCTGCTGAAGCTGCTGCCGTGGGTGCAGTGCTCCGGCGGCGTGTACCGGGTCAACCGCCGGTTGACCTACACGCTCGGCGACGGGCGCATCACCTTCAGCACGACCGGCGCGGAGGTGCGGGTCATCCCCGCCGAGCTCACCGAACTGCCCATGCTGCGCGGCTACGACGACGCGGAGGTGCTCCAGGCGCTGGCCGACCGCTTCACCCAGCGCGAGATCGAGGCCGAGGACTCCATCGTCTCCGAGGGCGACCCCGTCGACCAGCTCGTGCTCATCGCCCACGGCCGCGTCCGCAAGCTCGGCCACGGCTCCTACGGCGACGACCAGGTCCTCGGCACCCTGGCCGACGGCGACTACCTGGGCGAGCAGGCGCTGGTCGGCGGCGGCCAGTTCGCGTACACCGCGCGGGCCAAGACCGCCACCACCGTGCTGACGCTCTCCCGGCGGGACTTCGAGGAGATCGCCGACCAGGCGCCCAGCCTGCGCGAGCACATCGACCACTGGCGCACGGCCGGAGACCACGCCCAGAACGACTACGGCGAGGCCGCCATCGACATGGCCTCGGGCCACGTCGGCGAGGCCGTGCTGCCCGGCACGTTCGTGGACTACGAGCAGAGCCCGCGCGAGTACGAACTGAGCGTCGCGCAGACCGTCCTGCGCGTGCACAGCCGGGTCTCCGACCTGTACAACCAGCCGATGAGCCAGCTCGACCAGCAATTGCGCCTGACCATCGAGGCGCTGCGCGAACGCCAGGAGCACGAGCTGATCAACAACAGGGAGTTCGGCCTGCTCCACAACGCCGATTTCGGCCAGCGCATCCGCACCCGCTCAGGCCCGCCCACCCCCGACGACCTCGACGACCTGCTGTCGGTCGTGTGGAAGGAGCCGGCGTTCTTCCTGGCGCACCCGCAGGCCATCGCGGCCTTCGGCAGGGAGTGCAGCAAGCGCGGCGTCTATCCGCAGTCGAGCGAGGTCAGCGGGCACCGGGTGCCGGCCTGGCGGGGCGTGCCGATCTTCCCCTGTAACAAGATCCCGGTCTCCGGCACGCGGACGACGTCGTTCCTGGTCATGCGGACCGGCCAGGAGAACCAGGGCGTCGTCGGCCTGCACCAGACCGGCATCCCCGACGAGTACCAGCCGAGCCTTTCCGTGCGCTTCATGAACATCAATGAGAAGGCCGTCATCTCCTACCTGGTGAGCGCCTACTACTCGGCCGCCGTCCTGGTGCCCGACGCGCTCGGCGTGCTGGAGGACGTCGAGCTCGGCAGGAACGGCTGACCCAGCCCATCGGCGTCCGGATCCGGGCGGTCCCGCCGCGTTCGGCGGGACCGGCCGGTCCGGACGGCTCGCCGTTGATCGCTCAAGGAGGGTTGCATGAACGAGCCGTTCGAACTGCCGGACTTCTACATGCCGTACCCGGCACGCCTCAACCCGCATCTGGAGCAGGCCCGCCTGCACTCCAAACAGTGGGCGTACGGGCTGGGCATGCTGGAAGGCTCGGGTGTCTGGGAGGAGGACGACCTCGACGCCCACGACTACGCGCTCATGTGCGCCTATACCCATCCTGACTGCGACGGCGCCGAGCTCTGTTTGATCACTGACTGGTACGTGTGGGTCTTCTTCTTCGACGACCACTTCCTGGAGGCGTTCAAGCGCGCCGGCGACCTGGAGGGCAGCCGCGGGTACCTGCGCAGGCTGGCCGCTTTCATGCCGATGGGCGAGGACCTGTCCATGCCGGAGCCGACCAACCCGGTGGAGGCGGGGCTGGCCGACCTGTGGGTGCGCACGGTGCCCGGCATGTCCGGCGAGTGGCGCGCGCGTTTCGCCGAGAGCACCCGCAACCTGCTCAACGAGTCGCTGTGGGAGCTGGCCAACATCAACAGGGGCCGGGTCGCCAACCCGGTCGAGTACATCGAGATGCGGCGCAAGGTCGGCGGCGCCCCCTGGTCGGCCGGGCTCGTCGAACACGCGGTGGGCGCGGAGGTGCCTGCGCGGCTGGCCGCCACCCGGCCGCTGCGGGTGCTGAAGGACGCCTTCGCCGACGCCGTCCACCTGCGCAACGACCTGTTCTCCTACCAGCGCGAGGTGAGCGAAGAGGGCGAGCTGAGCAACGGCGTGCTGGTGCTGGAGACGTTCCTCGGCTGCGGCACGCAGGAGGCCGCCAACGCGGTCAACGACCTGCTGACCTCGCGCCTGCAGCAGTTCGAGCACACCGCCGTGGCCGAGCTGGGCCCGCTGTTCGTCGAGCACGCGGTCGACCCGCTCACGGCCGCCGGCGTGCTGAGCTACGTCAAGGGCCTGCAGGACTGGCAGTCGGGCGGGCACGAGTGGCACCTGCGCTCCAGCCGGTACATGAACGCGCGGGCCAGGGCGAGCAAGCCGCTGGGCATGTCGTCGATCGTGGACCTGCTCGGGGCCAAGCGGGTGCGCAACTTCACGCACGTGCCCTACCAGCGGGTGGGGCCCTCGCGCATCCCCGACCTGTACGTGCCCTTCCCGCTCAGGCTCTCCCCCCACCTCGACCGCGCCCGCCGCGACACCGTGGACTGGTGCCGGGCGATGGGGATCCTCGAAGGCCAGCCCGGGGTGGCGGGCTCGGCCGTGTGGGACGAGGAGAAGCTGAAGGACTACGACTTTCCGCTCTGCGCCGCGGGCCTGCATCCGGACGCCACCCCCGAGGAGCTGGACCTGGCCTCCTGCTGGCTGGCCTGGGGCACCTACGGCGACGACTACTTCCCCGTCGCCTTCGGCAGGCCACGCAACTTCGTGGCCGCCAAGCTCGCCGTCGACCGCTTCTCGGCGTTCATGCCGGTGGACGGCTCGCCGGCGCCGCCGCCCGCCAACGCGCTGGAGCGCGGGCTGGCCGACATCTGGGCGCGTACGGCGGGGCCGATGTCGCGGGAGCACCGCGCCAGGCTGCGCGCGTCGGTGGAGAAGATGGGCGAGGCGTGGCTGTGGGAGCTGGCCAACGAGCTGGCCCACCACATCCCCGACCCCGTCGACTACATGGAGATGCGGCGGCTGACCTTCGGCTCCGAGCTGACCATGAACCTGGCCCGGCTGCGCCAATCCAAGACGCTCCCCGAGGCGTTCCACGCCAGCGGCCCGATGCGCTCGCTGGAGAACGCGATGATGGACGCCGGCATGCTCGTCAACGACCTCTTCTCCTACCAGAAGGAGATCGAGTTCCAGGGCGAGGTGCACAACAGCCTGCTGGTGGTCCAGAACTTCTTCGACTGCGACTACGCGGCGGCGCTCACCATCGTCAACGACCTGCTGGCGGGCCGGGTCAAGGAGTTCGAGCACATCGTGGAGCACGAGCTGCCGATTCTGTGCGACGAATTCGACCTCGACGACGAGGCGCGCGCGGCGCTGGACGCGTTCGTGGAGGAAATGCGCGACTGGCTGGCCGGAATCCGGAACTGGCACCAGCATTGCCACCGCTACGACGAGGTCTCACTGCGCCGCCACCACCAGCAACCACACTGGCGCCTGGGCGGCCCGACGGGGCTCGGGACGTCCGCGGGCGTGATCTATATGGGCAGGTGATGCGCGTGGGACTCGTAGTACCAGCCCATCATGCGCAGCAGTCGGAGCTGGTACGGCGTGACGTTGTGCAGCCTGATCCACCGCTGCGACGGCGGCAGCATGGGCAGGGCGAGCACCCGTAGCCCCGAGACGTCGATGAAGGTCAGCGCGCCGGTGTCGACGACGACATGGTTGCCCTGCCGGCAACTCTCCAGGGCATCAGCCAGCGCGCAACTGTTGGAGGCGTCGATCTCGCCGACCAGCGTGACGGCCGGTGCCTCCGGCGCCGTGCGCACCGTGATCCTCAACTGCTCGTCCTGATAGAGCAGCCGCTCTTCGACGCCGCTCACGCTCCTCGCACCCCCCAACGCGGACTCCTGGGGGTTGTCTGCCGGGCCTCGCATTACAGGGCGCATCACCATCGCGCCCGACATGTCCGGACTCGGTGGTGATTAACCCGAATCCAGGCTACACGAGGTAAGTAGCGCGATGTATTTTTCACCGGAAAGTTACTGAATTACGGGCAAATTATGACGGGATTAGCAACGCCGACAGGCCGGTCGAGCCCGCGCCGGCTGCGGGCTCGACCGGTGATCAAACTGCGTGGCGCGTGGCCTGGGGGCGCCCCGGCAAGGTGCCGCCACGTCGTGGTTGCCGGAGCGTCTTCATGCCATGCGCGTGCGGCTCAGTTGTTGTCGCCCACGTTCTGCTGGTTGCCGAGCACGTTGAGGTCGAGGTCCTGCAGGTGCCCCACCGTCGCGACGTCGATGTACTTGAGCGAGTCGTTGAGGACGTCGTTGGCCACGGTGGCGTCATTGAGAAGGCTGAACTGGCTGAGAATCTGCTGCTTCTTGTTGAACGCGTTGGGGCCGACATCGGCCGAGGCGGCCGTGGCCATGAACCCGAACAGGCAGCCCGTGATTGCTGCACCGGCGAGGATGCGACGCATCATTTTCTCGTTCTCCTTTGTCGGAATCGACGCGAAATGCGCGTCATCGTAAATTACTCGCACAGGGCTGCGAGTTTCCAGCGCCAACAATCTCGTGCCCGTTCGGCTCGCCGCAACCTGGCCGCGTTAAGTCGAAGTCAAATACCCGCCGCATTCTCTTGATCAGCGATAACCACAATTACCGACATGTCGGCATGTGCATGGGTTTGACCGGATGACTTGGGGGCGAATTTTCAGCTTATCGCCATACGCGACTCTGCTATCGCCAAAGTCCGTTTTATCGGCATACAGAAGGAGGAATGTAAGCGACAGATCGACCGGCGCACGCCGGGCGCCGCCTCGGCGCGGACGAGTCACGGGAGCGCTGAATATGCCATGAAAGGACTACGGCCACCGCTGCGGATTATTGTCGGCGCCGCACTGTGCGCGGCTATGTCGGCGGCGCATTCTCCACCGGCCTCGGCCGCCGCCGGCGGCTCCATCGCGGTGCGGGCGGCGATAGAGATGATCGGGATCCCGTACTCGTGGGGCGGCGGCGGGCCCGGCGGACCCGGATTCGGGATCGGAAAGGGCGCCAAGACCTGGGGATTCGACTGCTCCGGGCTCACCGAGTACGCGTGGGCGCGGGCCGGGGTGTCGATCGGCTCCACCACCCAGGAACAGTGGCGCTCGGGGATCCGGATCTCCAAGGAGGAAGTGGAACCCGGGGACCTGATTTTCTTCGACAACGACCCCGGCAGTCCCGGGCCGGAACACGTCGGCCTGGCTGTTGACGCGACACGAATGGTGCACGCGCCCTACACCGGCCAGCTCGTCCGGATCGACTCCCAGGACAGACGGACCTTCATGGGGGTGGTCCGGCCCAGCGACGTGTCGGCGAATCGCCACGCGGCCCAGGTCGTCCTGCAGTGATCGACCTGGGCCGCGTGTACTCAGAAGCTTGGTGCGCACCAAGCCCGGCGCCGCGGCTTCGCGAATTTCCACGGCCCGTTCTACCGGTTCACCTCGAGGCCACCAGGAAGAAGACCTTGGCCGGACGGGCTCCCTTCACGGAACGGGAGTCGCCGATCAGCTTCCTGCTTACGCCGTGCGAGGAACCCTCAGTTGTTGTCGCCGGTCTTCTCCTGGTTGTTCAGGATGTTGGCGTCGATGTCGTTCAGGTGCAGCAGCGTGAGGATGTCGATGTACTTCACGGAGTCGTTGAGGACGTCGTTCAGCGCGGTCAGGTCGTCGAGAATGCTGAACTGGCTCAGGATGCTCTGCCCGCCGTTGTGCGGGTTGGGGCCGACGTCGGCGGAGGCTCCGGTGGCGGAGAAGCCGAACGCGGCCATGGCGATTGCTGCACCGGCCAGAATACGACGGATCATGTGTGGTTTCCTCCATGGATCGGCGCGGAATTCTCGCGCCATAGTCGTTTGTGCAGGGCTGCGAGGTGCCGCCAATAACGATCGCGGCAGGCGGCCTGAACCGCAACCCAGAATGCTCACTTCACGACCGCGGGAGCATCCCGTTTTCTTGGCGCTGGGTTTTCACGTCCGTCGACTTGGGACGGACATAAGCGCCCGAAGGAGGCTGGGAAACGACATTTATTTTGGCTGGCCACGGCGTCGGCAGGCGAACCGTTCACCGGCGTTTAGGCAACGATCACCTGAAACTTGAGAATCGCGGGTACACCGATCGGCGTACCCGCGGGGCCATCCACAGGGGGACGTCACGAGCGCGCGAAGCGGCGACGATGGCGACGACTTCCCGAAAGCAGGTGAGAGCCATGCGGCCACGTATCCGCAAGTCGGTCACGGTTATCCACGTCATCGTCTCGGTCGCGCTCCTGGGCGAGGTGTGGGGGCTGGTCGTGCTGAATACGGCGGCCCTGACAATGGACCCCGAGCCGGCGCACGCCGCCTATCGGCTGATGCCGCTGCTGGTGTTCGCCGGTGGGATACCGCTCAGCCTCACGGCATTGACCACCGGCGTCACACTGGCCCTGACCAGCCACTGGGGGCTGTTCCGGCATTACTGGGTGATGGCCAAGCTGGTGCTGCTGGTGGCCGTGATCTGCGTCGGCATGCTCCTGTTCGACCCCGAGGGAATGGCCGCCGCCACCGAAGGCGCCACCGCCGCCCCGGCCGCCCGCCAGTGGGGCCAGGTGACCGCGCTGGGGGCCCAGATCGTGATGCTGATGACGGCCACGGCGCTGTCGGTGTTCAAACCCCGTCGCAAACTCCCGACGGTGGGGCGGGACAGAAATGACCATGAAATTCGAACCGCCTGAGAGCCGGCCGCTGCCGAACGATTTCCCTCCGCCCGCGACCCCACTGCGACGGGCGGGAAGCCGAGGAGGTGGCGGGCGAGTGGAGCACGCACGCGGGCGACGTATGCCAGGGCGAGGCGGAGAGGGGCTTATGGGGGGTTGAGGCGGTCGAGGGCGGTGCTGAGGTGGGTGAGGGCGTCGAGGCAGGCGCGGGCACGCTCGGGGCCCAGTTCGGCCACGAGGCGATCGGCGAACGCCTGGTGGCCGGGGACGATCTTGGCCACCGCCTCCCGTCCCGCCGGCGTGGGCTGCAGGAGTTTGGCGCGCCGATGGGCCGGGTTGGGCTGGTATTCGGCCAGCCCCCGTTCCACCAGCAGGTCCGCGATCCGCTGCACTCCCTGCCTGGACATCCCCATGACCCTGGCGATCCCGGCGGCGGGGAGGGGTTCACGCAGGACGGCGCCGAGGACCTTCCACCAGGCGACGGTCATGCCGGCGGGCCGGGCCAGCTCTTCGGCGACCTCCATGAACTGCCCGTTGAGCTGGAACGTCCCCAGCGCCAGCCCCGAGAGCAGGTCGGCCGACTCGCTCATGCCGCCATCAGCACCTCGAAGGCGGTGGGGTCGCTGCGCTCGAAGAGCCGGAACCAGGCGTCGAGCACCTCGGGGCGGAAGACGTCGAGGCGGCGGAAGACCTCGCGGGCGAAGGCCACCGGCTCGGTCGGCCCGGCGGTGATGAGGTCGCCCCCGAGGACGGCGTCCCGGTCGAGGTAGCGCCGGGCGCCCGCGTAACCGGCCTGGGCCTCCAGGTACGGCAGCACCGCGCTGGTGTGGTCGCGGTCGTCCAGCAGCCCTTCGCGGGCCAGCCCCGCCGTGGCGCCGCAGATCGCCGCCACCGGCACGCCCGCGTCCAGGAACTCGCGGGCCTTGCGCGCGAACGGCGCCAGCGTGTCGCCCGAGTCCCAAAGGTCGGCCCCGGGCAGGATGAGCAGCGCGCTGCCGGCCGGGTCGAGCCGGTCGAGCGTGAGGTCGGGGGTGAGGCGGAGCCCTCCCATCGTGACGACGGGTTCGGCGCCGAGCCCGACCGTGGCGATCTCGAAGCCGCCCGGCTCGCGCCGGTAGCGCCCGTTGCGCAGATGCGCGGTCAGATGACCGGTCTCCCAGTCGGCGAACGTCGGGTATATGGCGTGGTGAACGATGCGCTTCATGACAAGATGCTGTCATTTCGACAGTGTGTTGTCAATGAATTCCCGTGCGAGGATAGTTCCATGGCAGAGATCGTCGGCGGAGGACAGCCAGTCAACGACGCCGAGCGGCGCGTGATCACTTATCTACGCGATCATGCGCCCGCCGACTGGTTGCTGCTGCACAACGTCGAGGTTCCGCGCGGCCACGACGTGTTCGAGGTCGACCTGCTCGTGCTGACCGGCCATTCGCTGGTGGTCGTCGACGTCAAGGGCACCAGGGGCCGCATCGAGGTGTCGGGCACGCGGTGGTTCCCGCCGCGCAGGGAGGCGTTCGGCTCGCCGGTCTCCAAGCTCCGGGGCACGGCCAAGGCGCTCAAGGGCCTGCTGGTCTCCAGGGCCACGCAGCTCGAACGCGTCTACGTCGACAGCCTGGTCGTGCTCACCTCGCCCGACGCCGAGCTGGTCGATCCCGCGGGGCGCGACGCGGTCAACGTCACCGACATGCCCGGCCTGCTGGCCACGCTGAACGACGTCTCGCGGGTCAGGCGCGGATGCAGCCCCCACGTCAAGCCGTACATGACCGCGATCCTCGACGCACTCAACCAGACGGTACGCCGCAGCACCGCGCCGCCCAGGTTCGGCAACTGGGAGGTCGAGGAGCAGCTCGGCGGCGACGCCAAGGTCACCGAGTACCGCGCGTTCAACGTGACGCTGCCGGGCAGCGAGACCGTGCTGCTGCGGGTCTACCAGGCCGATCCGCTGGCCGACCACGAGTCGCGGGCGGCCGAGCGGCAGCGCATCGCCAACGCCTACCAGACGCTGGCCCGCATCCCGCCGCACCCGTGCGTGGTGCGCTCGCGCGACTTCTTCGCCATCGACGACGAGAGCCGGTTCGTGCTGGTGCTCGACGACGTGCACGGCCAGGCGCTGCACCTGTCGCTGGGCAAGGGCGCCCGGCTGGGCGTGATCCAGGACCTGCTGCGCGGGCTGGGCCACGCGCACGCCAACGGCGTCGTGCACCGGGCGCTGACCCCCGCGTCGGTGCTGGTCACCGACGACGGGCACGCGGTGCTGACGGGGTTCGACTACGCCAAGCCGGGGCCGCGCAACTACACCGTGGCCCACGAGCTGGGCAACGTGCTCGACGCCCATTACGTGGCGCCCGAGTCCCAGGAGCGGCCCGACCGGATGACGACCTCCTCCGATGTGTACGCGGCAGGCGCGATCGCCTACCACCTGCTCACCGGGGAGCTCCCGACGAGCGCCGACGCCCACGGCCCCGACGTGCCCGACGTGGTGCGCAGGATGCTCGACCACTCCCCCGCCAAGCGGCCGACCGCCGCCGAGGCGCTCGCCGCCCTGGAGGCGGTCCCGCCCGAGCCGTCTCTGCTCAGGCGGCTCGTCCGCCGCATAGTCTCCCGGCCATGACCATCAGTCTCCGCCCGGTCGAAGAGGTTGATCTGCCCTTCCTCAACCGGCTCACCAGCGACCCCGACAGCACGGGCGACTTCCAGTGGTACGGCTGGCTGAACCCCCACCGCCTGCGCAGGCTTTGGGAGGACGACGGTCTGCTCGGCGACGACAAGAGCTACCTGATCATCGTGGCCGGCGACGACGACGTCGGTTTCCTGGCGTGGACCAAGGTCCCCACCACCAAAGTCAGTTACTGCTGGTCGATCGGGTTGATCGTGGCGCCCGAGCATCGCGGCAAGGGCTACGGCACGCAGGCGCAGAAGCTGATCGTGCGCTACCTGTTCGACCATTCGACGGCCAACAGGGTCGAGGCGTCCACCGAGATCACCAACGTGGCCGAGCAGCGCGCGCTGGAGAAGGCCGGTTTCACCCGCGAAGGCGTCCTGCGCGGCGTCGGGTTCCGCGCCGGGCAGTGGCGCGACGGCGTGCTCTACAGCGTGATCCGCAGCGACCTCGACCGCGAGCTCTGAGCTCACACGGGCAGGCTGCGCCGTAGTGCGCTCGCGTGCCTGAGGTAGTCGAGCGCCAGCCCGGTCCGTCCCGCCGACCGGTGCAACTCGCCCAGGAGCTCGGTGGTCGAGGCCTCGCCGCTGCGGTCGCCGAGCTCCTGGAAGATCTCCAGCGACCGTTCGAGCCGGGTGGAGGCCGGCGCCAGTTCGCCGCGTGCCACCTGCATGCGGGCCAGGCTCTGCAGCGCGTACGCCCCGCAGTGCCGGTCCCCCAGCGACTCGAAGATCTCCAGCGCGTGCTGGTGGAAGGACATCGCCTGGTGCAGGTGGCCCATCTGCAGGCACACGCAGCCTTCGCGGTGGGCGTCCCCGAGCTCCAGGGCCAGCCGCATCGCCTGGCCGAGCGACTCCGAGGCCCGCTCCAGGTCGCCCGACCGCAGCAGGACCCGGCCGATCGACTGGCGGGCGAACGCCTCCCCGTGCCGGTCGCCGGTGGCCAGGAAGATGGCCAGCGCCTGCCTGAGATGTCCGAGCGCCTGCGCCTGCCTGCCGGTGAACTGGCTCACCGCCCCGAGGCCGCAGATGGAGGTGGCCTCGGCCCGCCTGTCCCCAAAGTCGTGAAATATCTGGCGGGATCGGATGAAGCCGTCCGCGGCCTCCTCGTACCTGTCCTGGTACAGGCTCACCTGGGCCAGCCCCCTGAGCATGGCGGCCTCGCCGTACCGGTCCCCGGCCGCGCGGGCGGCGGCCAGCGCGGCGGTGTGCGTGCCGCGCCACGTGTCGAGGTGGCAGTGCAGATCGAGGTACGGGACCATGGCGGCGGCCAGCCCCCACGCGGACTCGGCCAGCCCCAGCTCGGCCGCCACGCCCACCGCCCCTGCCAGCGCCTCGTGCTCGGCCTCGAACCAGCCGGCAGGATCGGAGGTCAGCCGCTCCAGCGTGCGCTCCGGCAGCCGCCAGCGCGGCGCCCTGGCCGCGGTCAGACTGAAGACCGTGGTCGGCAGCCGGGCCATGGCGTGCTCGGAGGTCGCGGTCCAGGCGGCCAGCACCCGCGTCACGGCCTCCGCCTCCAGGTGGGGACGGCCGCGTTCCATGGCGTGGCGGCCGATCAGGTCGGGCACGCGGTAGCGGGGCTGCCCCACCCGATCGGTCCCCACCACGTCCAGCAGGTTGCCGTCGACCAGCAGGTCCATGACGTCGTCCGCGCCGTGCCTGCCGAGCGCGGCGTCCACCACCCATCCCGGCAGCGCGGAGGCCCCGAAGAGCCCCAGCGCCCCCAGGGTGCGGGCGGCCTCGCCGGGCAGGCGCACGTACCCCCGGTCGAGGGTGGCGCGCACGTCCTTGAGCTCGCCCAGCCAGTCGTCCTCCAGCCGCTGCCGGAGCACGGCCAGCGACCAGCCGGGCCGTCCCGCCAGGCGGGCGCCCGCGTTCCTGACGGCCAGCGGCAGCCGCCCGCAGGCCGCCACGATGGCCAGGGCGTCCGCGCGCTCGCGGGCCACCCTGTCGGGTCCCGCGATGCCGCCGAGCAGCGACAGCGCCTCCTGCGGCGTCAGCGCGCCGAGCTGGACGCGTACCGCGCCGGGCAACTCGGTGATCCTGCGCCGGCTGGTGACGATCACCGCGCTGCCGCCGCCGGGCAGCAGCGGCCGCACCTGGGCGGCGTCGCGGGCGTCGTCGAGCAGCACCAGCATGGCCCGTTCCGCGAGCAGCGACCTGAACAGGGCCGAACGTTCGCGCAGCGTCGGCGGCGCGGCGTCCACGCCGAGCGCCCGCAGCGCCTCCGCCAGCAGATCGTCCGGCTCCCTGTCGTCCAGCTCCAGGTAGAGCTGGCCGGCGGGGAAGGCCCCGCGCAGCGCGTACGCGGCGTGCACGGCCAGCGCCGTCTTGCCCGCCCCCGGCGGCCCCGAGATCACCGCGACGTCGAAGGGCCCGCTCAGCGCGGCCATGGCCGCCGCCCTGCCGGTGAAGTCGGGCAGGTCGGGCGGGAGCTGGCGGGGCACGGCGGGCAGCGCGTCGTCCGCCAGGATCAGCTCGTACGCTCCACGCAGCTCGACCCCGGGCTCCACGCCGAGCTCGTCGACCAGCCGCGCCCTGATGGCGGCGAACGCGCGCAGGGCCTCCGCCTTCCTGCCGTCCCGATGCAGGGTCAGCACCAGGCGGCCCCACAGGTCCTCGCGGTAGGGGTGCTCGGCCAGCAGCCCGCGCAGCTCGGAGATCGCCCCGTCGTGGTCGCCCCGTTCGATCCTGCGGCTGATCAGCGCTTCCGCGGCGTGCAGGCGTACCTGGTGGAGGGGTTCGAGCCTGCGGTCCCAGACCGGGCTGCCCGGCAGATCGGCCAGCGGCGCGCCGCGCCAGAGCGCCAGCGCCCGCTCGAACTCGCCCCGATCGACGAGCTCCTCGAAGACCAGCAGGTCGAGCGCCCCGCCGGGGACATCGATCGCGTAGCAGGAGCCGTCGAAGCGCACGTGCCCGGAGCCGAGCTCCGAGCGCAGGGAGCTGACGTAGGTGCGCAGGTTGGACTGGGCGGAACGCGGCGGGCGGTGCGGCCAGAGCACCTCGACGAGCTGGTCGGCGCTGACCGGGTGACCGGCGTGAAGCAGCAGCGTGGCCAGCAACAGGCGGGGCTTCCTGCCGGAGATCCGGACGGGGCGCCCATCGGAGCGGACCTCCAGGGGCCCGAGCACGTGGAAGGTGACCGTCACGACAAGCTCCTCTTGCGGAGACCTGACAACGTTCTGTATCGGGTCTGGACGATTCTTGTGCGGCCTGCGCCGACTCTGGGATCAGAGGTCCCACGGGAAAGGATCACCCCATGAAGCTCACTGGAGCAATGGTCGCGGGCCTGGCATTGTTATTCAGCATCGGCACAGTCACCCCCGCCTCGGCCGACCCGGTACCGGAGTCGGAGCAGGCGCAGATCCTCGCAACGAACTTCCAGATGCCCTTCCCCTGCGGGCAGTCCTGGACGGGCAACTCCAGCGGGAGCAGCGCGCACCAGTCATGGGAGATCGACTTCAACCGGGGCAGCACCCCGGACGCCGACCTCGGCGACCCGGTCGTGGCCGCCGCGTCGGGCACCGTGGTGATCTCCTCGCACCAGGGCTCCGTGAACCGCTACGGCAACCTGGTCAAGATCGACCACGGTGGCGGCTACGCGACGTACTACGCCCACCTGAACACCCGCTCGGTCAGCGTCGGCCAGTCGGTGTCGCAGGGCCAGCAGATCGGCACGGTCGGCAACACCAGCGCGCCGGGCAACAACATCTCGCCCCACCTGCACTACGAGGTGCGCCTGGGCAACAGCTACCCGTCGAACATCCAGAAGGCCGTCTTCAACGGCGTCACCTTCGGCTACCCGAACCAGACGCTGACGTCCAGGAACTGCGGCGGGTCCAGCAACCCGTACACGCCGCAGGAGGTCTGCGGCGCGGGCTACGACGTGATCGACTCGGCCGCGCTCGGTGCCGACGGCACGGTCTACCTGCTCTACAACAGCGGCAACGGCAACAACTGCGTGACCACGCTCAAGGCGAAGTCACTCGGCACGGCCACGGCCACCAGCGCCTACCTGGAGGTGCAGGGAAGCGCGAGAAAGACGGACTCGGGCAACTTCGGCTACTACGCCGGGCCCGTCGTCGCGTCGGCCGCGAACAAGTGCGTCAAGTGGGGCGGCAAGGCCGGCTCCTCGACGTACGACAGCCCCTTGGAACACTGCGACTAGCGACAGCAGCGGGCGGCGGGCCTATGCCTGGGTGATCGTGTCGAGGACGTCGATCACGTACAGGCGGGGCTCGTCGCCCGGCGCCGGTACGGCGACGCGGCTGCCGACCCGGCGGCCGGCGAGCGCCTCCAGCCAGGCCGGCGGCATCGACCCCTGCTTCAGCGTGAACGCGCTCGGCCCGCCCCGCCGGTACGAGGAGTCCACGACCACCCGCGACGGCCAGGTGGCGGCCACGTACTGGACCACCACCTTCGAGCCCGCCACGATCTCCCTGCCCGAGCCGTCGATGAGCGTGCGGGGCGGCGAGGCCGGCGTGAGGTCGGCCGGGACGACCGGCAGGGTGCGGCCGACGAGGCGGGCGTCGGGCGGGTAGCCGCCCAGGATGTCGAAGACCAGCACCAGCGTGTCGGCCGGCGAGACGCCGCTCAGCGGCACGTTGGGCCCCAGGGCCTCGGCCGCGGGGCTGACCAGCATCACCCGGCTGCCCGCCGGCCGGCCGATGAGCGACTGCCGCCAGGTCTCCGACACCTTCCTGCCGTCGAAGACGACCGTGGTGGGCTGGTTGCCGTCGTAGGTGCTCATGTACGGCTGGTTTCCGGACCAGCGCCGGATGTCGACGTCGGCGAGCACCACGTCGCCGGGGATCGTGCGCCGCCCGCTGCCCACCGACAACACGGTGATCCGCGGCACGCGTCCCGGTTTGCCCTCGGGTATGGCGACGACCGGCTTGCTGCCGAACGCGCCTGTGACGACGGGTTGTGTGCCGTCCTCGCTCAGGCTGCCGCACGAGGTGGCGAGCATGAGCACGGCGGGCCAGAGCAGGCGCACGTTTCCTCCAATGACGGATCAGGCTTCCTCAGGTGCCGGATCCGAGAGGGTTACTTGCCGCAATGGCCAAAAGGAACGCATCGGGGCTCGCCATCTCACGGCAAAGGCGCGGGAGGATGGGGGGCGTGAGCAAGCCGAACCTGGCCCGCAGGGTCGCAGAGGCAGCCGAGATCGCGCTGGCCAACCGTAAGTACGTGACGTTCATCGATGTGGTGACGGGCCTGCGGTGGCTGCATTCCAGGCACGTGGACACCTGGCGGCAGGGCAGAACGGCCACGCTGGCCGAGCTGGCGGCGGTCGACGAGGACCGCCTGCGAACCACGGCCGCGCTGCTGCGGGACTGGGCGCAGGCCAAGGGGCTGCGCCCGGTGGAGACGCCCTACCTGGCCGGCACCCGCGACCGCCGCGAGCTGCGCTTCACCTCGCGCGACGGGCAGGAGGCGTTCCGGGTGCACTGGCTCTCGCCCGACCTCAGCGAGGCCAGGGTGCGGCGGCTCACGGAGGCGCAGAGCAAGGCGCCCGACCTGGTGGCGGTGGCCCCGCTGAACGCCTGGACGTGCGCGGGCTGCGGCGACACCGGCCCCTACCTGATCATGGAGGAGGAGCGGCCGCACTGCCTGACGTGCGCCGACCTCGACCACCTGGTGCTGCTGCCGTCGGGCAACGCGGCGCTCAGCCGCCGGGCCAAGCAGGAGAGCGGCCTGTCGACGGTGGTGGTGCGCTTCAACCAGCGGCGTAAGGTCTACCAGCGCATCGGGCTGCTGGTCGAGCAGGAGGCGCTGGACGCGGCCGAGGAGCGGTGCCTGGCGGATGAGGAGGTGCGCCTGCGCCGCCGCGAGCGCGACCAGGTGCGCAGGGCCGAGCAGGACGTGGAGTTCCAGGCGCGGATGGCGGCGGAGATCGCCCGGTTGTTCCCCGGCTGCCCCGAGGGCAGAGCCAAGGAGATCGCCGAGCACGCGGGCCAGCGCGGCAGCGGCCGGGTCGGCAGGACGGCCGCGGCCAAGGCGCTCGACGAGAACGCGATCACCCTGGCCGTGATCGCCTCGATCCGGCACCTCGACACCGACTACGACAGGATGCTGATGTCGGGTGTGCCCAGGATGGAGGCGCGCGAGCTGATCAAGGAGCGCATCGAGGCCAAGCTGGCGGAGTTCCGGCTCAGGTGACCGCGAGGCGCCGCGCGTACCTCTCCTCCCGCCACAGCCCCTTGTCCAGCACCTCCAGCAGGGTCGTCGCGGCGTCGTGGACGTCGGCGTAGCCGATGTACAGCGGCGCGAAGCCGAACCTGAGGACGTCGGGCGCCCTGAAGTCGCCGTGCACGCCCCGGTCGATCAGCGCCCGCATGACCGGGTAGCCGTCGGGGTGCAGGTAGCTCACCTGGCTGCCGCGCGCGGCCGGGTCGGCGGGCGAGGCGAGTTCCAGCGCGTCGCCGACCAGGTCGACGAAGAGCGAGGTCAGCGCGATGCTCTTGGCCCGCACGGCGTCCATGGGCACCCGCTCCCACACATCCAGCGCCGCTTCCAGCGCGGCGAACGACAACACGTGTGGCGTGCCCACCGCGAACCGCCTGACGCCCTCGGCCGGGCGGTAGCCGGGCTCGAACGCGAACGGCTCGGCGTGGCCGTTCCAGCCGGACAGGACGTTCTCGGCGGCGGCGTGGTGGCGCGGGTTGACGTACAGGAAGGCCGGGGCGCCTGGGCCGGCGTTGAGGTACTTGTAGGTGCAGCCGACGGCGAAGTCCGCCTGGGAGACGTCCACCTCCATGGCCCCGACGCTGTGGCACACGTCCCACACCATGAGCGCGCCGGCCGCCTGGACCTGCGAGGTGATCGACGGGACGTCGAGGCGGGCGCCGGTACGGTAGTCGACCTCGGCCAGCAGCACCACGGCCGCGTCCTCGAAGCCGCCCTCCGAGACGTCGCGCACCTCGTAGTCGCCGAGCAGCCCGGCCAGCCCCTGGATCATGTAGTGGTCGGTGGGGAAGTTGCGCACGTCGGAGACGATCACCCGGCGGTCCTGACGCAGCCTGAGCGCCGCGGCCACGGCCTGGTAGACCGCGATCGAGGTGGTGTTGCCCACCACGACCTGGCCGGGGCCGGCGCCGATCAGCGGGGCCAGCCGGTCGCCCGCCGTCAGCGGCTGGGCGTACCAGCCGGAGTGGTTCCAGCCGCCGACGAGCTCCTTGCCCCATTCGTCCTCGACGGTCTGCCGCACCCGCTCCGCGGTGCGCCTGGGCAGCGCGCCGAGCGAGTTGCCGACGAGGTAGACCACGCCCTTCGGCAGCACGAACTCGTCCTTGAACGCCCGCAGCGGATCGGCGGCGTCGAGGGCCAGGCAGCGGTCTCTGTTCACGGGTCACCCCTTACGTGATTCACCCCGTTCCGGTACTCACGGACCTACCAGTTCTGCACCGGGTTATGCGCGGCCAGGTTAGAGGGCGCCGAACACCGCTCGTACCGAGCCGAGCCCGTCGATACGCGCCTCGAACACCGCCCCCGGGCTCACGGGCACCACTGGGCCGAGCGCGCCGGTCAGCACCACGTCTCCGGCGCGCAGCGCGCGGTCGGTGCGGCCGAGCGTGGAGGCCAGCCAGACGGCGGCGTTGAGCGGGTTGCCCAGGCACAGGGCGCCCGAGCCGGTCGAGACCTCCTGATTGTCGCGCGTCCCCGTCAGCAGCATCGTCATCGCCGCCGCCCGCAGGTCGAGCCCCATCAGCGAGACGGGCGTGCTGCCCAGCACGAACGCCCCGGCCGAGGCGTTGTCGGCGATCGTGTCGGCCGGCGTGATGTCCCAGTCGGCGATGCGCGAGTCGGCGATCTCGATGGCGGGCAGCGCGAACTCCACCGCCCTGAGCACGTCGGCCACCGTGAAAGGCCCGCCGGCCAGGTCCTCGCCGAGCACCAGGGCGACCTCGGCCTCGGCCCTCGGCTGCAGGAAACGCTCCAGCGGGACGGGCAGCCCGTCGCCGTAGGACATGTCGGCGAAGAGCATGCCGTAGTCGGGCTGGTCGATGCCGAACTGCCGCTGCAGCAGCGCGTTGGTCACGCCGACCTTCCTGCCGACCAGCCGCCGTCCCTCGCCGAGCGCCCGTCGCGTGTTGATCTCCTGGACGGCGTACCCGTCGGCCGCCGTGCTGACCAGGTCCCTGATCGGCGCACACGGTTTGCCGGAACGCGCGGCCTCGGCCAGCCGGTCGGCGGCCTGGGTGCGCGCGTCCACGGCCTGGGACCATTCGTCATGCATCGGGCTGCTCCAGTTTGATGGTGATCGTGGTGGGTTCGGAGTAGAAGTCGAGTGACTGGGTGCCGCCCTGCCTGCCGATGCCCGACAGCCGCACGCCGCCGAACGGGGTCCGCAGGTCGCGTACGTACCAGGTGTTGACCCAGACGAGCCCGGCCTCCAGGCGCTGCGCCACCCGGTGGGCGCGGTCGAGGCTCGTGGTCCAGAGGGTGGCGGCCAGGCCGTACTCGCTGCCGTTGGCCAGGTCGACGGCCTCGGCCTCGCTGTCGAAGGGGGCGACGTGGCACACGGGACCGAAGATCTCCTCCCGATTGAATCTCGACCATTCCGATAAGCCTGTCACTACCGTCGGTTCCACGAAATATCCGGAATCGCGGTGGTCGCCGAACGCGGGGACGCCGCCCCCTGTCAGCACCTTGGCTCCCTCCGAGCGGGCCAGGGTGTAGTAAGAGAGCACCTTCTCACGGTGCTCCGCCGAGATCATCGGCTGGGGCTCGACCTCCTGGGCCCGGGCCGCGAGCCGCTCGCAGAACTCCTCGAAGATCGGCCGCTGCACGTAGAGCCGCTCGGTGCACAGGCAGACCTGGCCGCCGTTGGTGAAGACCGACTTCACGCTGCCCTCGATCGCCCGGTCGAGATCACAGTCCTCGAAGACCAGGCCGGCGTTCTTGCCGCCCAGCTCGAACGAGATCGGCTTGACCCGGTCGGCCACCGACCTCATGATCGACGTTCCGGTTCTGGTGGATCCCGTGAACGTGACCCCGTCCACGCCGGGGTGCTCGACCAGGAGGCGGCCGGCGGAGCCGTCCCCGAAGATGATGTTGACGACGCCCGGGGGCAGACCGGCGGCGGCGCAGATCTCGGCGAAGATCGCCGCCGAGCTCGGCGTGTGCTCCGACGGCTTGACCACCACGGTGTTGCCCGAGACCAGCGCGGGGGCGAGCTTCCACGTCATGAGCAGGAACGGCAGGTTCCACGGGACGATCACCCCGATCACGCCGAGCGGCCTGCGCACGGTGTAGCTGAGCACCCCCGACAGGTGGAAGGCGTCGTCGGGGCGCTGGGCGGCGATCTCGGCGAAGGCGCGGAAGTTGGCGATGCCGCGCGGGACGTCGAGCGTGCGGGTCTGGTCGAGTGGTTTGCCCGTGTCGGCGATCTCCGCCACCACCAGGTCGTCGAAGCGCTCCTCGATGCCCTCGGCCAGGCGGCGCATCCAGCCGGCGCGTTCGCCGACGGGCAGCGCCGCCCAGTCGCGGGCCGCCTCCCTGGCCGCGCGCACGGCCCGGTCGACGATCTCCGGATCGGCCTCGTTGACCTGCCTGACCACCGCGCCCGTCACCGGGTCATGGACGGGGAACGCTTTTCCCGCGACCACCGGCTCGCCACCGATGAAATGCGTCAGCACAACACCCTCCTCCTGTCTCTCCTGTATAGATCGTTAGGCGGACAACGGGAAACCCTCGATCGCATCGTCTCCCTCGAACGCGGTGCGCGCCATGCGCGATGCTGTAGCACATGAAGACCCGCATTGATCAGATAGCCGCCCATGACGGCACATTCGACGTCCACGTCTGGCTGCCCGACAACCCCGGACCCGGCATCCTGCTGGTCCAGGAGATCTACGGCGTCGGCCCCTACATCGAGAAGGTCGCGGCCGACCTGGCCGCGCGCGGATACGTGGTGGCCGCGCCCGACCTGTTCTGGCGCCTGCAGCCCCACTGGCAGGGCGAGCACACTCCGGAGGGCACGCAGGCGTCGATCGAGCTGTCGTCCGGCTTCGACTTCGCGCAGGGTGTGAGCGACTGCGCGCTCACCGTCGCCCATCTGCGCTCGATGCCCGAGGTGCGCGACGGGGTCGGCGCGGTCGGGTTCTGCCTGGGCGGCTCGATCGACTACACGCTGGCCACCCAGGTCGAACTGGACGCGGTCCTGTCCTTCTACGGCTCGGCCGTGCCCGACACGACCGGTCTCATGGACCAGATCACCGCGCCGCTCCTGTTCGTCTTCGGCGGCAGCGACCCCTACATCACCCGCGACCGGGTGGCCGTGGTGGAGGAGGCCGCGAAGGGCAGGCCGAACGTGGTCATGCACATCGAGGAGGAGGCCGGGCACGCCTTCCACAACAGCGAGTCGCCGATGTTCCACAACCCGGGGGCGGCGGAGCGTGCATGGGAGGTGGCCACGGCGTTCCTGACCGAGCACCTGCCGGTCCGTACGTGACCGCACGGCCCCCGTCGGGACCTGTCCGAACGGACATCTTCCGGTACCCCTAGATCATCCCCCATGATGGTGCGGTGGCGCGGACGTGGGAATTGTGGGGAAACGTCGTAATTGCTGGTACCTTTGCGCTTCCCCTGGCTCTGCCGGCGATCCTGCTCCTTTCGCGCCGCCGCACCCGAGCCGGCCACCCAGCGCCCCTGCGCACGTCGATCGCCGACGTCGGGATCGTGGTCGGCACCGCGCCGTGGGTGTGGATGATCCTCACCCCGTCCGGCGGCGAGGCGGGGGTCGGCCTCGTCCCGTTCGGCGATCTCGCAGAGCTGCACAAAGCGCCGTGGGAGACGGTGTTGGTGCAGGTCGGAGGCAATCTGCTGGTGTTCGCGGCGCTCGGGGCGCTGCTACCCGTACGCAGTGAGCGGATGTCCTCGACCGCCCGCGTTGCGGCCATCGCCGCGGCCTTTTCGGTCACCGTGGAGGTCCTCCAGTATGCCCTGCGACTCGGCCGTTTCTCCTCCGTCGACGACGTCATCCTCAACACGGCGGGCGCGGCGCTCGCATCTCTGGTTACTCGCCGCTGGTGGGCCCGCCGAGTACCGGCCAGGACCGTTCCACGGTAACGGCCCGCTAAAACACAGCGGAATTCACCACTTAGGCACGATCCGCTCAAAATCTGACCGCGACCAGCCCTCACTTCTGTGCGATCGTGGACAAGACGGGGCAAGTTCTCTGGAGACGCCACTACCTGGTTGGTGACAGAGGGTGATCATACGTGTCTGAATCCCCGGTACCCCACGAGCCCCCTATCTATCGCCGCATCGCCGACGGCCTGCGCGCCCGGATTCTGTCCGGCGAACTGCGCGACGGGGACCGACTGCCGGGCGAGAACGCACTCATGGCCGAATACGCGATCGCGCGCGCCACCGCAAGACAGGCGCTCGCCGTACTGATCAATGAAGGGCTGGCGGTACCGAAACGAGGTTCGGGGGTTTATGTGCGGCTGTTCAAACCGATACGCAGGCACGGCTCACGCCGCCTGTCACGAGAGCAGTGGGGTCAGGGGCATGCCATCTGGGATGCCGACACTCACGGCAGGCCTTTCGCGGTGGACCGGTTGGAGGTGGTGCTGGAGCGGGCCACGGAGGAGGTGGCCGGCATTCTCGACAGCGGCGAGGTATGGGTGCGTCGGCGCCGCTACTCGGTCGATGCCAGGCCCGTGCAACTGGCCACCTCCTACTTCCCCGCCCACCTGGTGGAAGGCAGCGCGATCACCCTCACCGAGACCGGCCCTGGCGGCGTCTACGCCAGGCTGGGCGACCTGGGCCTGCCACCGGCCCACTTCACCGAGGAGGTGCGGGCCCGCATGCCGGGGCCGCGCGAGAGCGCGCTGCTCGACCTGCCCGGAGGAACGCCGGTGATCGTGATCGCCAGGACGGCGTACACGGCGGGTGGAGTGCCTGTCGAAGTCAACGAGATGGTGCTGGACTCCGCGGCGTACATACTCCAGTACGACTTCGACGCGTAGTTCAACCCGATCTGTCAAACGATAGGTCAGGTTGACCTGTCCTTCACGATCATTGTCTTCTCTAGAGAAGTACCGCATCGTCGAAGGAGATGGAAACCTCGCCTGGGGGCCCGGGAAAGGTGGACAGCAATGTCCTTTGATCGGCACCTTGCCGAGATCGCCCGGGAGTACTCCCAGTGGACCATCTGGCGGAGCGACGCGGGCCGCTGGTGGGCCACGAGACACCATCCGATCAGCGCGGCGCAGCGCGATGCCGGATGTGCGATGACCATCGACGCGGACGACCCGGACGGCCTGCGCGACCAGCTCCGGGACCAGGAGAGAAGGGCCGGTGGGCAACAACCGCGGCGGACCGGCCCCGCACCTCCTTGAACGACGCCGGCCGTGGCTCCCCTGGCACGGCGTCCACGAGCAGCCCGGTGCCGGGTCCAGCGTCTCGGCGGCCCCGGTACCGGGCCCCCAAACCAGGAGGGGCCATAAACGCGGAAGCCTCCGACCCTATCGGGGGCGGAGGCTTCCGCTCAGCGGTCTGCGCCGATGTTACTTGTGCGCCTCGGACAGCCGGACGATGTGCACGTCGGTGTCGTCGGAGATGCTCTGCTGCTGCGGCTCCTCCTGCGGCTCGTCCGCCTCGTCGACGATGACCCGCACCTCATCCTGCGGCGAGGCGGGCGGCGTGGCCGCGTCGGGGATCAGCGGCCCGGCCGACGACTCGGTGCGCATGAGGTCGCTGAGCACCGAGCTGACCTCCGTCAACCGCCGTACGACCTCGGTGTGGGTGTTGGTCAGGTAGTCGACCCTGCGGCCCGCCTGCTCGTCGATGCTCGCGGCGCGCTGCTGCGCCTCCGTGAGCGTCGATTCGGACTCTCTGCGCGCCTCGGCCACGATCTGCTCGGCCTGCTCGGTGGCGGACTGCACCTGCTGCTCCGACTCCGTCTTGGCCGAGTTGAGCACCCGCTCGGCCTCGGCGCGCGACTCGCGCAGGGTCTCCTCGGCCTCGGTGCGGGCGGAGGTGAGCTGCTCCTCCGCGTCCGCGCCCGCCTGGGCCAGCATGCCCTCCGCCGCCTGAGTCGCCTCGCCCACCCTCCGCTCGGCCTCCGCCTGGGCGGAGGTGAGAATCTTGTCGGCGGTCTCACGGGACGTCGTCACGAGCCTGTCGGCCTCCGACTTCGACGCGTCGCGAACGCTGGACGCCTCGGCCTCGGCCTCCTCCCGTTTGGCCGCGGCCTCCTCCTCGCCGAGCCGCAGGATCTGGGCGAGCCTGGGGCTGAGGTCCTCATAGCTCTGGGGTGTCTCGACCATGCGGCGCCTGGCCTCGGCCAGCTCGATGCGACCCTGTTCCGCCTGGTCGATCGCCCGTGCCAGCCGCTCTTCCAGATCTCTCACTTGGTTACGGGTCCGGATCATGTAGTCGTGGACCTGGCGGCGGTTGTAGCCGCGCATCACGACCTCGAAGGTGTCCTCTTGCATCAGATCGGGAATGCTCTCGTGCTGGTTTGTCATGGGGGTTACCTAAGGGTGGTTTGCGTGCGGCGGGGGAAAACTGCGGGTTGTGATGGTCTGACGACGAGACGTCAGGAAACGACTTTCCTGCCAACTGCCCACGTCCGCAACCCGAACGCCATACCTGAACCGGGAATTACGATGTGACGGATGTACATAGCAGCGTTGGGCGACGGAGCTGTCCCGGACATACACCCAGAAGCCTACATAGCACCTAGTGCGACCGTGGTGGGCAAGGTGCGCATCGGCCGGGCATCCAGCATCTGGTACGGCTCCGTTCTCCGGGGGGATGACGAGCGGATCGAGATCGGCGAAGAGTGCAACGTACAGGATCTTTGCTGCCTCCACTCCGACCCTGGTGAGCCCGCGATCCTGGAAGATCGCGTCAGCCTGGGACACAAGGCCATGGTGCACGGCGCCCACGTGGAGGCGGGCGCGCTGATCGGCATCGGCGCCATCGTGCTCGGCGGCGCCCGCATCGGCGCGGGCACGCTGGTGGCGGCGGGCGCGCTCGTCGGCCCGGGCAAGAAGATCCCGTCCGGGGTGCTGGTCGCCGGGGTGCCCGGCAAGATCGTGCGCGAGCTGACCGACGACGACCGGGCTTCCTTCGCCCGTACGCCGGACAACTACATGGCCAAGGCGCTCAGGCACCGGCAGGCGTCATCGCTTTGATCAGGACGTCGTCCGGCACCGAGGCGCTGTTGAGCGGATCGGCGTACTCGGGCAGCTCCGGCCGCAGGAAGCGGACGAAGTCCACGGTCACCTTGAGGTCGGGCCGGCCCTTGACCTGTTTGGCGTTGCCCTTGGCGGCGTCTTTCTTGAGCGTGCTGTAGCTGTCCCAGTCGGTGGAGGCGCTCACGCCCCACTGCAGCACGTCGGGAAGGGTCGAGGGCCAGCGCCGGCCGACCTTCCACGCGCCGCCCTCCTCCTTGTACAGCGCGATGAAGGCGCGGCCCACCCGGCCCAGGGCCAGCTCCACCCAGCCGTCGCCGACGGGCAGCTCGCTGGGCTTGGAGCTGCCGTCCTTGGTGTACTTGACCTCGACCTGGCCGCTCTTGTCGCCGGTGCCGGTGGTGACCGACACCCAGTTGGGGTTGGCGTACGAGCCGGGCTGCCTGGCCATCAGCCCGCCCAGCGAGAACTTCCGTTTGGGCTTGCCGCCCTTCTCGCCCTCGACCTTGACCCTGGCGTGCATGAGGATGTCGCCGGCCAGCTCCTGGTACACGAAAGGGCCGCGGAAGCCGTCGAACCAGGCCGAGGTGTTGGGCTCCAGGTACATCGAGCCTTTCGCGGTCTTGTTCACGTCGTACTTGGTGAGCCTGTCGACGTCCTTCTCGGTCTGGCTGAGTTTGGTCCACATCGACAGGTCCGCCGCGTCGGCGAACTCCGTCGAGGCCTCGCCCACCTCTCCGCCGGACGCCGGCGGCGTGGCCCTGTCCAGCGTGAGCACACCCGGCCCTGTAGGTGACGGCTGCTGCGCCGTGGTGACCGCGCCGCAACCGGAGAGCACGCCGACAACCGCCAAGGCTCCTGCTACCTTCGCCCTCATAGCGGACATTCTGCCGTGAATTACCAATGGATGATCCGAACCGGCCCAGTACGATGACGGCCGTGCGACCCTGGGATGCGTTCACCGCCACGGAGGCGGAGGTCCGGACGATGGTCGCGGACCCGCGCTGGCAGGGGCTCTCCGTGGCCGATCGCGCCCATGTGCTGGCCGCCAGGGTGCTGGTGACCCCCGACGGCGACAGGTGGCTGTTCGGCGCGCACGCGCGCTGGCACCTGCACGACCCCGCCGACGGCCGCTGGCATCTCGCGCCGCCGCCGAGAAGCGTCAGGGCGCGCCAGGTCGGCCATCCCTCGGCCGTGCTGCCCGAGGCCGTGATCCCGCACGGTTACGACTTCCACGCCGAGCCTGGCTCCACGCAGGCGTTCGTCGGGCCCGACGTCTCGGAGTCGCTCACCGAGCGGCTCAGGGTGCTGCTGCGGGCCGGCGGGCGCAAGTCGGAGCTGGACTATCCGCTGACGGCCTTCGACGAGATCTTCGCCTCCGACGTGCCGGGCACGGTGGCCGCGGTGTGGGGGACGATCATGTGGTGCGCGTACGCGCCTGCCTTCGACGGCAACGAGCGGTTGATCACCGTGTTCGGCGAGTACCTGCGCCGTTCGCTGCCCGGCGACGAGTGGGTGCGCTGGCTGCCCGCGCCGCCGCTGCGCGACCTCGTCACGCTGGTGGCCGAGCGCCTGCGGGCCGGCCGGTCGCGCGAGGCGCTGCGACTGGCCGCCACGATGGCCGACGCCGCCCAGATCCTCATGTCCGACACCCGGTTCAGGCCCCGGGCGCTGGCGCTGCTGACGATGGTCGAGCCCATGCTGCGCCGCCCCGGCCTCGACGCCGCCCACGAGGACGACGAGGCGATGCGCCGGGCCTGGCTTGAGCGCTGTCCGTCGCGGCTGTGCCGGGCGCTGCTGCCCGAGAACGATCCCGGGGCGCACTTCTCCCACACCGTCTACGACCTGGTCGAGGCGCTGGCCTTCATGCCCGATCCGCAACGGGCGGCGGCCGCGTTCCTGGCCGACCTGTCCGACTCCAAGGGCGTGCTGCCCGGCCGGCTGGACCACCGGCTCAGGCTGGCCTACGGGGAGCTGGAGCGGGCCGGGCTCACCGGCACCTCCGCCAACGAGGCGACCCAGCCGGACGGCTTTCCCGTCCAGGCGGCTCTCGCGCCGCCCGTGCTGGAGGTGATGCCGCCGGATCGGGACGGAGCGGCGGCGGTACTGGGGGCCGCCTACGCCACGGGTCTCGCGTGGGGGCGGCTGACGGGTGCCAAGGTGCCACAAAGCGGGCTCGCCGGGCAGGTGGCACTTGTACGGAAGATGGTCCACGAACGCGACGACAGCCACACAAGGCACACGTAAACCACAAATACCGTTATTTCACTCTATCCCCTCGTATAACGCCCCACACTCCAGCGATAGGAAATTCGCTGAATTGTGATCTCGGAATCGGGAAATGATCCCACCGGGGCCCCGAGACGCGGAAAGGAATGGCCCCGATGGGCCATGTCGCCGGGAGGGACTGCGCCGTAACCTCGTAGAGGGTGTGGGCTGCGGAAGGAAGGACGACGCGGTGGGGCACGATGACCTGGACTCTCGGGTCCACGACCGTGTCGCGTTGGACGAGATTGCGCTCTACGCCGAGGTGCTCACGGCCGTGGCTGTCAGCGAGCGGCGGCTGACCTTGGACGAACTCGACGACGCGCTCGGATTGCGGACTTCGGCGAGTCGCTGAAGACCAACAACGATTACTAGCCCCGGGAACCTAGTTCCCGACTCCGGTAAGGGGTCAGGGACCACGGTTTCCGGGGTTTCACATAACTAGTCAATCGCGCCGCGCGCACTCCTACGAACGGACGAGGCGCGCGATCGCCGCGGACGCCTCCTTGACCTTCGCCTCGGCCTCGGGGCCCCCGCTGTTGATGGCGTCGGCCACGCAGTGGGAGATGTGCTCCTCCAGCAGCCCCAGAGCGACCGCCTGAAGGGCCCGCGTGGCGGCGGAGACCTGGGTGAGCACGTCGATGCAGTAGGCATCGTCGTCGACCATGCGCTGCAGGCCCCTGATCTGTCCTTCGATACGCCTGAGGCGCGTCAGATAGGCCTGCTTGTCTCCGCTGTACCCATGCATGCTTCTACGGTACCCGTAACCCGTATCAGCGGAGGTCGGCGATCAATTTCTCCCACTGCACGGCCACCTCGTCGGCCGAGTGACGCGCGGCGGTGTCACGCGCGCCGGCCGCGAGCGAGCGCCGCCTGCGCTCGTCGTCGATCAGCGCCAGCAGCGCCGCCGCGAAGAACTGGAGATCGCTCTCCGTCTCCGGCACCAGCACCCCGTTGTAGCCCGTCGCCACGAACTCCTTGGGCCCCCTGGCACCCTCGAAGGCCACCACGGGCACCCCGCAGCCCATGGCCTCCAGGACCGCCATCCCCAGGTCCTCGACGCGCGAGGTGCTGGCCACGATCGACGCCTTGGCGAACTCGCCCGCCAGGTCAGGCGTCGTGCCCATGAAGTAGACGTGGTTGTGCAGGTTGAGGTCGCGTACCAGCGCGCGCAGCCGCCGCTCCTCGGGGCCGCCGCCGTACAGGCGCAGCCGCCAGTCGGGACGTTTGTCCGCCACGATCGCGAACGCCCTGATCAGCCGGTCGTACGACTTGGCCGGCACCCATCGCCCGCCCGCGGCCACGATCCTGTTGTCCATCCGCGAGCGCGGCCACGGGCCGCTCGGCAGCGCGTCCAGCAGGGAGTGCACGGCGGGCGCGCCGCCCAGGAGCAGGTCCCATTCCTCCTGGGCCGACTCGGTGGCCGTCACGACGGCGTCCAGGCGCGGATAGAAACGTTTGACGGGCGTGGGCACGGCCGGCCGCCCCCACTCCCTGGCGATCTTCATGGTGTCGCGCGGCGCGTGCCTGGCGGCCTGGACACCAAGCCCCGGCCTGGTGGTGATGAGAACGTCACTCTTGAGATTGCGCAGCAGCCGCCAGAGCGCGACCTCGGCGCGCACCTGGCCGCGCGGCAGCAGATGCCTGACCCCGGGCCTGGCGTCGATCACGCTGCGCATGGCCACGTCGGGGCCGATGGGGAAGAACGGCTTCTCCTTCTGCCGCCTGACGCTGATCACCTCGACGTCGTGCCGCCGCGACAGGGCGGTGGCCAGGTTGAGCGTGGCCCGTACGTCGCCGCGCATGGCGTAGGCGGAGGCGAGGACGAGGCTGACCTTCATCCCCCCACCTCGATCCGCAGCTCGTCGTCGGCGGTGTAGCAGGGCCTGATGGGCACGCCGTCCACCTTGAAGGAGGGGTAGTGCAGCCGGCGGCGCTTGCCGTCGACGTCGTCGAGCCGCGAGCCCAGCTTGAGCGGCGTGGACACGCCCTCGACCCGCAGCGCGGGCTCCCAGGTGCCGGAGCCCGCGGCGGCCTCGGGGTCGGCGGCGACCACGTCGACGAGCGAGACGGCCGCGTGGAAACGCACCCCCTGGACGGTGGCCGTGGCCGACACCCTGGCGCTGGTCTGCCTGCGGTCGAGGGTCAGCATGGCCTCGTGGCGCGAGTCGTCGTCATCGAGCCCGGTGTAGGCCAGCAGGCCCATCACCTCGAAGCGGCCCTCCCTGAACCAGATCGCCCGCACCTCGGCCACCGGCTCGGCGTCGGAGATCTTCAGCGCGAGGAAGCCGTTGCGCGTGCGGTAGGAGCGGTAGGCGAGGGTGCGCCTGCACAGGGCGTAGGCGTCGAGGTGGTCGAGCGAGAAGCCGGGATCGACGCTGCGCAGCCGGCTGCGTTTGCCGTCGCGGCGCAGGTAGGCGTCCCAGCGTCCGGCGGTGAGCTCCAGCGGCGCCAGCGAGACCGCCAGCGTGGCCTCGCGCGCCCTGGCCCCCGGCGTGCCGAGCAGCACGTCGCGTTCGACCCCCGTGGTGCGATGCCTCAGCACGAGCTCCGTGCCGTCCTGCAGGGGTTCGTCAATGGCGAGTCGAAGGGAGAGCACGTCGGCCAGGGTGACTTCGGCGTCCGTGACGACGACGCCCATCACGAGCCCCCTCCCCGTCGAATAAGGCCATGCGACGTTGAGGTTACCGTGATTTTCCCGTTATGTGGATGCCGGATTTCGGGTCACCACCCCCGATGACGTGCGAAACTCCTCCACAAAGCCTGTGGAGGAGTCCGACAATCAGCGGTCAGGAAGCGCCTTTTACCGACTTGATCAAGAGCTGGGCCACGTCCACGACTTCGAGCGACTCCTTGGCCCCGCCGTTGTTCTTCTTCTCGTTGATCGCGTCGCCGAGCATCACCATGCAGAATGGGCAGGCCGTGGAGACGGTGTCGGGATCGGTGGTCAGCGCCTCCTCCACCCGCTCGGTGTTGATGCGCTTGCCGATGCGCTCCTCCATCCACATGCGCGCGCCGCCGGCGCCGCAGCAGAAGCCGCGGTCCTTGTGGCGGTGCATCTCCTGCGTCCGCACACCGGGCACCTTGGCCATGATGTCGCGGGGCTGGGAGTAAACCTTGTTGTGGCGGCCGAGGAAGCACGGGTCGTGGTAGGTGATCTTCTCCTCGATCGGGGTGATCGGGGTGAGCAGACCCTCGTCGACCAGCTTCGCCAGCAGTTGCGTGTGGTGCACGACCTCGTAGGTGCCGCCGAGTTGCGGATACTCGTTGGCCAGGGTGTTGAAGCAGTGGGGGCAGGTGGCGACGATCTTCTTGACCCCGGCCTCGTTGAGCGTCTCGATGTTCTGCTGGGCGAGCATGTTGAACAGGTACTCCATGCCCAGGCGGCGGGCCGGGTCGCCGGTGCACGCCTCCATCGGGCCGAGCACCGCGAACTTCACGCCCGCGATGTGCAGCAACTCCGCCACGGCCTTGGTGGTCTTCTTGGCGCGGTCCTCCAGCGCGCCCGCGCAGCCCACCCAGAACAGGTATTCGGCGTCCTGGGGCATCTTCTCCTCGACCACCTCGACCTCGAAATCGAGTTCGGTGATCCAGTCGGCCCGCTTCATCTCGGACATGCCCCACGGGTTGCCCTTGTTCTCCAAGTTCTTGACCATCACCCCCGCCTCGGACGGGAACGACGACTCCACCATCACCTGGTAGCGGCGCATGTCGAGGATGTGGTCGATGTGCTCGATGTCCACCGGGCACTGCTCGACGCAGGCGCCGCAGTTGGTGCACGACCACAACACGTCTGGGTGAATGACGCCGTCCTCGCCCACGAGGGGCTTCTCCAGCAGCGCCAGCACGTCCGTGTCCTTGTGCTCGACGCCGTTCTGGGCCGCCATCAGGTACGGGGCCACCTGGAAGGCGTGGTCGCGCTGGTCGAGGATGAGCATCTTCGGCGACAGCGGCTTGTCGGTGTTCCAGGCCGGGCACTGCGACTGGCAGCGGCCGCACTCCGTGCAGGAGTAGAAGTCGAGGAAGCCCTTCCACGTCGTGTCGGCGATCTTGCCTCGGCCGAGCCGCTCGGGGTCGAGGTCCTCGTCCTCGAAGTCGACGACCTTGCCGTCCACCCGCATCTCCTGCGCGGCCCCCATGCCGTCGGGGCGGCGGGAGAAGAGCACGTTCAGCGGCGCGGTGAAGATGTGCAGGTGCTTGGAGTTCACCACGATGACCAGGAACACCAGCATGAAGCCGATGTGCAGGAGCAGCGCGATCTCCTCCAGCAGCGGGCTGGCGGGCAGCGCGTCGCCCAGCGCGAGCGAGACGAACGCGCCGGAGGAGTAGGGGAAGTTGCCGGTCGCCGCCGCCGCGCCGCGGGCCAGGAACAGCGTCCAGATGATGTTGAAGATCATGAACAGGACGAGCCAGGCGCCGCCCAGGTGGGAGCCCGAGAAACGGGACTCGCGGCCCAGCGTCTTGGGTGAGTTCTTGATCCGGATCGCGGCGAAGGCGATCAGGCCGAGCACGCAGGCGACCGCGATGAAGTCCTGCAGGAAGCCGAGCACGCCCCAGGTGCCGATGAGCGGGATGTGGAAGTCGGGGCGCCCGGTGATCGCCCCTTGGATGATCGCGCCGTACGCCTCGATGTAGACGGTCAGCAGGATGAAGAACGCCCACATGACGAAGAAGTGAGCGGTGCCCGACGGCGTCCACTTGAGCAGCTTCTTCTGCCCGAACACCTCGACGAGCTGCGCTTTCGCCTCAGCGGCCGCGTTCGTTTTGGCGTATTCGATCCGCTCGGGCGCGGGTGGCCCCACGGTCGCGAGCTTGTACAGAAACAGCGCCCTGCGACCGGCCACGGCCACCGCCGCGACCGTCATGACCAGCCCGATGATCGCTACCCAGAGCACGGGTCCTCCCACAGACGACGTTCACCCACTTGCGATACTACTAATCAGTAACATCACCGGCGTACGCGACATACCCTATGGTCACCGCCATGTCCAGAACAATGCTCTATCCGCCCATGTACCTCTGGATCGTCGGCGCGAGCAACTCGACCAGTTCCTCCTCGCTCGCGCTCGCCAGGGGCTCCAGCTTCAGCACGTAGCGTCCCATGATCACGCCGAACATCTGCGAGAACGCGGCCTCGATCCGCAGATGCGGCACCCCGAGCCGGCCCGCCACCTGGAAGAGCAGCGCGTTGGTGATGAACTCGCGGAACATGCCGACCGCCTGCTCGTTGGTCATGGCAGAGCGGATCAGCGCGATCATCGGCTCGCGGGTCTCGGGGGCGGCGGTCGCCCGCAGGAGCAGGCGCACGAGCCGCTCCCCGATCTCTTCTCGCGGCCCCTCCACCAGCAGCTGGATGACCTCGTCAGGGCTGATCGGCAGCTTCATCGCCGCCGCGAACATGCCCTCCTTGGTGTCGAAATAGTGGTGCACGAGCGCCGGATCGACCTTGGCCTCCCTGGCGATGCCGCGCACGGTGGCCTTGTCGAACCCCTTCTCCGCGAACACCCGCCTGGCCGCCGTGAGGATCTCACCGCGCGTGTCGGCCGACCCGGGCCGGCGACCCGGACGCCTAGGAGCGGTCATACCTCACCTGCCCACCGCCAGGTAGACCCGCATCGGCACCGACAGCACTCCTTCGGGGAACTCCCTGCGCAGCTCCGCCCGCTGCCGTTCGACCAGCTCGTCGGCCGCGTCCGGCGGCAGGGCCGCCATGTAGGAGTAGGAGCGCAGGCCGAGCAGGAAGTCCTCGACGCCGACCAGCCGCGTCCAGGGGATCCAGCGCTCCTCGATCACCTCGAACGCCGAGGCGATGGGCGGCGCCGACCACTGCTCCACCGCGGGCCCGCAGTACGCGGGGACCCTGTCGGCCAGCCGGGCCTCATAGGCGGCCAGCCACTCGGCCTGCGCGGCGTGGGCGAAGTTCCAGCAGCCCGCGATCGCGCCCCTCGGCCGCAGCACCCGCCTGGCCTCCGCGATCGAGGCCACGGGGTCGAGCCAGTGCCACGACTGGGCGTACGTCACCAGGTCGGCCGCGCCGTCGGCCAGCGGCAGCGCGTTGCCGTCGCCCAGCACGGCGGCCACGGCGGGCGGCCCGTCCTCTGAGCGGGAGACCAGGCGGGCCAGCATCTCCGCCCCGGGATCGAGGGCGACGACCCGCGATCCACGCGCCCGCAGCGCCCGCGTGTGGATGCCCGTGCCCGCGCCGACGTCGACCGTCGTGGCGCCGTCGAGGTCTACGCCGGAGATCTCCGCCAGAGCGCGATACATCTCGTCGGGGTAGCTGGGCCGGCCCGCGTCATAGGCGTCGGCCACCCGGTCGAACCCCCGGCCCAGAGCCTTCATCGGTCCCGCGCTCATGTGGAGGCCGCCATGTGGAGCCGGGCGAAGGCGAGCGCTTCCGCCAGGTCGTCGATCCGCTCGGAGCGGCTGGCCGCCTTGCGGGTGTTGATCTCCAGCACGACCAGCCCCGTGTAGCCGGTGTTGGCCAGGCGCTCCAGCATCGGGGCGCACGGCTGGTTACCCCTGCCCGGCACCAGGTGCTCGTCCTTGTTGGTCACCCCGAGGCCGTCGGCCAGGTGCAGGTGGGAGAGCCGGTCGCCGAGCTTGACGGCCATCTCCATGGCGTCGGAGCCCGACACCGCCGTGTGCGACAGGTCCAGCGTGACGTGCGGGAACTCATAGTCGATCGGGTTCCAGTCGGGCGAGTAGGGCACGACGTCGTTGCCCCTGGCCCGCAGCGGGAACATGTTCTCGACCGCGAACGTGACATCCGTCTCATCGCGCATCCTGGCCAGCCCCGTCTCGAAGTCGCGGGCGTAGTCGCGCTGCCAGCGGAACGGCGGATGGACCACGACCGTCGAGGCGCCGAGCCGCTCGGCCGCCTTCTGCGCCTTGACCAGTTTGGCCCAGGGGTCGCGGCCCCAGACCCGCTGCGTGACGAGCAGACAGGGGGCGTGGATGGCCAGCACGGGGAGCTGGTAATGGTCGGACAGCCGCTCGATCACGTCGATGTCCTGGCTCACCGGATCGGCGCCCACCATGATCTCCACACCGTCATAGCCCAGGCGCGCGGCCAGCTCGAACGCGTCAGGGGTGCGTTCCGGATATACGGAGGCGGTGGACAATGCGATCTTCGCATTGGGCACGCGGATGACATCAGCCACGTTGCCAGCCTAAGCCGGTGAACCGGATATGGCGCGCGACCCCCGGCGATGAGCCCTTTTGGTGAGCCCTACCGTTGGGGCATGCCCCGCATAGCCAAAGGCGCGATCCCGAGCCCGAACATCTGGAGCTCCCCCCAGATCTACGAGCTGGAGAACCGCGCGGTCGACCAGGAAGGCGCGGCGGACGCGGCCATGCGCGCCCTGCGCCCCTGGGACGGCGCCACCGTGCTCGACATCGGCTGCGGCACCGGCTACCACCTGCCCGCGCTGGCCGCCGACGCCCTGCGGGTGATCGGCGTCGAGCCGCACGGCGATCTGGCCACACTGGCCCGCCGCCGCTGCGCCGACCTGGCCAACGTGAGCGTGCACGCGGCATCGGCCCAGCAGCTGCCGCTGCCCGACGCGAGCGTGGACGTGGCGATCGCGCGCTGGGCGTACTTCTTCGGCCCCGGCTGCGAGCCGGGGCTGCGGGAGCTGTCACGGGTGGTACGCCGGGGCGGCGCGGCCTTCGTCGTCGACCTCGACGCCGAGCGGGGCTCCTTCGGCCGCTGGTTCTCGCGCACCGTGCCGACGTACTCCGCCAAGCGCGTGGAGGAGTTCTGGGTCCGCCAGGGCTGGCGGCGGCGCCCGCTCGACCTGCGCATGGCCTTCGAGCGGCGGGCCGACCTGGAGGCCGTGCTGCGCATCGAGTTCGCGCCCGAGGTGGCCGAGCAGGCCATCGCCGAGACGCCGGGCCTGGAGATCGCCTACCCGAACGTGCTGCGCTGGCGCCATTTCTGAGGCTTGACCTTGACGTCAGTGTCAAGGCATACCGTGGGGTCATGCGCATCGGAGAGCTGGCGGAACGCACCGGGGTGAGCACCCGCTCCATCCGCTACTACGAGCAGCACGGGCTGCTCAGCGCCCGGCGCGGGACCAACGGCTACCGGGTCTACAGCGAGGACGACGTCAGGCTGGTGTCCGAGATCCGGGCGCTGCTGAACGTCGGGTTCAAGCTGGAGGACACCCGGCCGTTCGTCGACTGCCTGCGCAGGGGGCACAGCACGGGCGGGTCGTGCGCCGAGTCGGTCGAGGTCTACCAGCGCAAGCTCAAGGAGATCGACGAGGAGATCCATCTCCTGCTCGCCCGCCGCGCCGAAGTGACCGCCCAGCTCGCGCAGTCGTGCCCGGGATGTTTCGTAAGGGGGTAGTGATGATCACATTGACCACGGCGAACTATGAGGAGCAGGTGCTCAAGAGCGACAAGCCGGTGCTGGTCGAGTTCTGGGCCGAGTGGTGCGGGCCGTGCCGGATGGTGGCGCCCGTGCTGGAGCAGATCGAGGCCGAACACGGGCTGACCGTCGGCAAGCTCAACATCGACGATCATCCTGAGGTCATGGCCAGGTACGGCGTCATGGGCGTGCCGACGATCCTGCTGTTCGAGAACGGGGAGCCGGTCAAGCAGATCGTGGGGGCCAAGCCCAAGCGCATGCTCGTCTCGGAGCTCGGCCTGGCGTAGCCCGCGGAGCTTCAAGATTGTCGGCCGCAACCGCTAGCCTGCTCAGCATGGCCAAGTCTGCCCAGAAGCCCGGATACCGCTGCGCCGAATGCGGCTGGCGCACCACCAAATGGGTGGGCAGGTGCGGCGAGTGCCAGGCGTGGGGCACGGTCGACGAAGAGGGCGCGCGCGCCGGCGCCACCGTCGTCCAGGCGGGCGCCACCACCGCCCCCGCCGTCCCGATCGGCCAGGTCAAGGCCGAGGTGGCGACCGCCCGCACCACAGGGGTGGGCGAGCTCGACCGGGTGCTCGGCGGCGGCCTGGTGCCCGGCGCGGTCGTGCTGCTGGCCGGCGAGCCTGGCATCGGCAAGTCCACGCTGCTGCTGGAGGCGGCGGCCCGCATCGCCGAGCGCGAGACGGTCCTGTACGTGACGGGTGAAGAGTCGGCCGCCCAGGTGCGCCTGCGGGCCGACCGCATCGGCGCGATCCAGGACCGCCTCTACCTCGCCGCGGAGACCGAGTTGTCGGCCCTGGTGACCCACGTGGAGAAGGTCCAGCCGAGCCTGCTGGTCGTCGACTCGGTGCAGACGATCGGCTCGGCGCAGGCCACGGGCGTGCCCGGCGGGGTGACACAGGTGCGCGAGGTCGCGGCCAACCTGGTTCGCCTGGCCAAAGAGCGCAACATGGCCACCGTCCTGGTCGGCCACGTCACCAAGGAAGGCTCGATCGCGGGCCCTCGCACGCTCGAACACCTCGTCGACGTGGTGCTCAGCTTCGAGGGCGACCGCCATTCCAGGCTGCGCATGGTGCGCGCGATCAAGAACAGGTTCGGCCCCACCGACGAGGTCGGCTGCTTCGACCTGCACGAACGCGGTATCGAGGGCATCGCCGACCCGAGCGGGCTGTTCGTCTCGCGGCGCAGCGAGCCGGTGCCCGGCACCTGCGTGACCGTCACGGTCGAGGGCACCCGCCCGCTGCCCGCCGAGGTCCAGGCCCTGGTGGCCCGCACCGACGCCCAGCAGCCCAGGCGCACCTCCTCGGGGCTCGACAGCTATCGCGTGCAGATGATCCTCGCGGTCCTGGAGCGCCGGCTCAACGCGCGGCTCGGCGGCTGCGACGTGTTCACCGCGACCGTCGGCGGCATCAAACTGGCCGATCCGGCCATCGACCTGTCGGTCATGCTGGCGGTGGCCAGCGCCGCCGGCGACAAGCCGCTGCCGCCCGGGCTGGTGGCGCTGGGCGAGGTCGGGCTGGCGGGCGAGTTGCGCCCGGTCAAGGACGTGCGCAGGAGGCTCACCGAGGCGGCCAGGCTCGGTTTCAAACGGGCCCTGGTGCCCGCGGGCAGCCTCGAAGAAGGTGGTCGCCGCCGCACGGGGCAGCGCGCCCTGGTGCCGGTCGGGCCGGTCGCTTTCGCGCCCGGATTCGAGGTGGTCCAGGCCGAGAACGTCTGGGACGCTCTCACACACGTCACATAGCACGGCTAAGCTGGGCGTGACCGATCGACACGGGGGTCAGGTGGATAGGAGTCTTGACGACCGCCGTCGCGACGCTCTCGCCTCTGTGGCGCCGGGCACACCTCTGCGCGACGGCTTGGAGCGGATCCTGCGCGGGCAGACCGGCGGATTGATCGTGCTCGGCTACAACGGGGTCGTCGAAGAGGTCTGCAGCGGCGGTTTCGAGCTCGACGTCGACTTCTCGGCCACCAGGCTCCGCGAGCTGGCCAAAATGGACGGCGCCATCGTGGTCAGCGGCGACCACAAGATCGTCCGCGCCGCCGTCCACCTGGTGCCCGACCCCGCGATCCCCACCGACGAGTCCGGCACCCGCCACCGCACCGCCCAGCGCGTGGCCAGGCAGACCGGCCTGCCGATCATCGCGATCAGCAAGTCGATGCGGATCATCGCCCTCTACCTCGACGGCATCCGCTACGTCCTGGAAGAGTCGGCCGCCATCCTGTCCAAGGCCAACCAGGCCCTGGCCACCCTCGAACGCTACAAACACCGCCTCGACGAGGTCTCCGGCACACTCTCCGCCCTGGAGATCGAGGATCTGGTCACCGTCAGAGACGTCTCGGCGGTCGCGCAGCGGCTGGAGATGGTCAGGCGCATCTCCGACGAGATCAAGGGCTACGTGGTCGAGCTCGGCACCGACGGCCGACTGCTGTCGCTGCAGCTCGACGAGCTGGTGGCGGGCGTCGACTCCGAGCGTGAGCTGGTCGTGCGCGACTACCTGCCCGCTCCGGCGGGCCGCCGGCAGCGGCGCCTGGCCGAAGCGCTGCACGACCTCGACAAGCTGTCGGGCAACGAACTGCTCGACCTGTCGGCCGTGGCCCGCGTCCTGGGCCACAGCGGCTCCGACAAGCTGGAGAGCCCGGTCAGCCCGCGCGGCTTCCGCCTCCTGGCCAAGGTGCCCCGCCTGCCCGCCTCGGTGGTCGACCGGCTGGTCAACCACTTCGGCGGCCTGCAGAAGCTGCTGGCGGCCAGCATCGACGACCTGCAGGAGGTCGGGGGCGTCGGCGAGTCCAGGGCCCGCAGCGTACGCGAAGGACTGTCCCGCCTGGCGGAGTCCTCCATCCTTGAGCGATACGTCTAGAACCCGGCTACTTGACGCAGTCCTGCTTGTTCAGCACGAGGCTCATGCCGGCGACCCTGTTGTTCTTGACGTCGAAGATGTAGAAGGCGCGCTTGTTGCCCGGCACGTCGGCGGCGGGGTACCCGTACGGGCCGCGCCGCAGCTTCGGGTAGGCGGCCTTGAGCTGCGTCCTGGTGGAGCCGACGCGGATGCCCTGCGGCGTCTTGACCCCGCGGGGCGCCACGATCACGGCCACGCCGTGCCGGTTCGAGACGTACATCCCCACCCGGTTGTTGCCGTACCGCTCGTCCTTGAGGTCATAGCTCGTGCAGGAGGCGGAGTCGCCGGCCTTCTTGCGCACGACCAGCCCCGTCCTCCTGGCCTGCGCGGCGGTCATCCCGAGCTTCAGCGCGCGATATCCGTTCGGGCCCAAGGTCGCGGCCCGCTCTGCGGCGTGGGCCGCGGGCGTCATGGCGAGCGGCACCATGGCGCCGGCCAGCACCGCCGCCAGCGCCATCCACGGAGTTGTCTTCATTCGCGATCCCTTCCGTGATCATTGACTCGCACACCCTAGTCAGGGTGAGGGACAATTGTGGAAGGTTCGCCGGATTCATCCGTTAGCGCAGGTGGAAGACCCCCTTGGGGGCACGAAGCCCGCCCATCCTGACCGTGGCGACGTACGTGCCCGGCAGCGCGGCGGCCGGCGTGGCCCGGCAGTCGACGCTGGAGCGGCGCCGATCCCATTCCAGCGAACGGACGTACGGCACCCCCCGCGGCAGCTGCCTGACCTCCGAGCCGGCCCCGCTGACGCAGTCGGCGGTCGACCAGATCCGATCCGCCCCCGAGGTGATGCGGATCTCCAAGGCCCGCGGCCCCACATCGGCCGTGCACATCACCGGACCGATGTTGACCAGCGTGGCGATGAAGCTCGGACGGGCACTTCCGGTGTAAATCTGTTCCCTGCCGCCCTGCATGCTGAGCACCAGGTCCTCCGCGGCGCAGGGGTCGCCGGGCCGTTTGGGGCGGACGGTCGGCGAGGGTTTGGGGGCGGTGGGGGTGGGAGACGGGCTGGCGGTGCCCATGGCGAGCGTACGCAGCCCGGCCAGCAACGGATCGGGGGCGGGCGTGGCGCTGCTCTTCGCACCTGGCGAACTCTGCGCGCTGGAGGATCGTTCAGGCCCGCTGCCCCCGCTGGAGCACGCCCACGCCACCACGGCCACCACGACGAGCACCCCTACGAGGACGCTCATCCGCCGCCGCCAGTAAACGTCCGCGCCGTCCCCACGCATCGTATCCGGGTCCATACGCTCAGCATGGTAATCGGGCGACGACTGCAAGTAACGACACGCCGAAGCCTGCCAACTCCGCACTACCCTTGACCCCGTGGTTGAGCCGACCCTCCTTCACGCATCCGTTCTCGACTGGTACGAGGACAACGCCCGAGATCTCCCGTGGCGGGCCGCCGACGCGACCCCGTGGGGCGTTCTGGTCAGCGAGATCATGCTGCAGCAGACGCCGGTCGTCCGCGTGCTGCCCGTGTGGCAGGAGTGGATGGAGCGCTGGCCCACCCCCGACACGTTGGCCGCCGAGCAGCCCGGCGAGGCCGTACGCCACTGGGGCCGCCTCGGCTACCCGCGCAGAGCGCTGCGCCTGCACGAGTGCGCCAAGGCCATCACCGAGTCACACGGCGGCGAGGTGCCCTCCGACCACACGACCCTGCTGTCCCTGCCCGGCATCGGCGAGTACACCGCCGCCGCGGTCGCCAGCTTCGCCTACGGCGGGCGGCACGCCGTCCTCGACACCAACGTCCGGAGGGTGTTCGCCAGGGCCGTACGGGCCGAGGAGTACCCTCCCACGGCCACTTCAGCGGCCGAGCGGAAGCTGGCGGAGGCCCTCCTGCCCGAGCTGGGCGCCGCCCGCTGGGGCGTGGCCGTCATGGAGCTGGGCGCCCTGGTCTGCACGGCCCGCGCGCCACGCTGCGCCGACTGCCCGATCACCCACGTGTGCGCCTGGCGCCTGGCCGGCAAGCCTCCGCACACCGGCCCCGCGCGCAAGGGCCAGACGTACGCCGGCACCGACCGGCAGTGCCGCGGCCGCCTGCTGGAGGTGCTGCGCGCGGCCCACGGCCCGGTCCCCAAGTCGGCACTCGACGTCGTCTGGGCCGACGCGGACCAGCGTGAACGCGCCCTCGACGGCCTGCTCGCCGACGGCCTGGCCGAGCAACTCGACGACGACACCTACCGCCTGCCCACCTGACCCAGGGCCGCGGTTCGCTCGGCCCCTCTAACTGCCCTCAGATCGGCAGGCCCCACTCCGCCTGACTTGGGCACCATCCAAGTCCGTTCCTCGCCCTTGGGTGCCAGATCGCACGCGTCGGGCTCTGAAACGCCGCCCGGGTTGTATAAATGGGCCCTCAGCCGCTCGCAAGAGCGCTCAGACGATCCACGGCGGAACCCCGTAGTCGGCGCCGTCCACGGCCGCGCGTACTCCGGCCGGGGCAGTGACGATGGCGCTGTATCCGCCGCCGGGCCCGGCCACCACCCGCCGCACGACCCCGGCGGGCATGACGACGGTGTCACCGGCCGCCACGGTGTACCTCTCACCCGCCAACTCGACGACCGCCGACCCACCGACCCAGCTCCACACCTGCTCACCATCGATCGTGTGCACGGGCCCCTCGGCCCCCGGCTTGGCATCGACCCGCCACAGGGACCAAGACGCCCCTCCCTGCGTCGGCGAGGCGAAGGTCGTCATGACCCCACCAGGCGTCTCCGATCGACGCGCGTCGGCACCACGTATGACAGTCACGCTCTGAACCCCCTAAAATAGGCAACCACGTTGTCGATATAGTGAACCAGGTTGTCTATCGTGTCAAGCGACGCCCCCGGCTTCGAACTACCGCTGCGCCTGCTGCTCGCGTTCAGATCACTGATCGACGAGCTCCACACCGAACTCGCCCGCCAGGGCCACCCCGACATACGCCCCATGCACGGATTCGTCATGCAGGCCATCGGCCCAGGAGGCACCACGGCCGTCGAACTGGGCCGCACACTCGGCGTCTCCAAACAGGCGGCCGGCAAGACCATCGACACCCTGGAACGCATCGGCTACATCGAACGCGCCACCGACCCCCAGGACACCCGCCGCAAGATCGTCCGCCTGACCCCGTACGGCATGGACGCCCTCACCCGCTCGGCGCACATCTTCGACACCCTGCGCGCCCGGTGGGCCACGGAACTGGGAGAAGATCGACTGCGGGCGCTGGAATCGGACCTCCGCACAATGACCCCGGCCAACCTCTGGCGCCTCGACACCCCCGGCTGGTTCGGCACCCTCTAACCCACCCCGCAGGAAACACCGCCCCCAAGCGATCCACCCCTCAGGGAGACCGCTCCGCGAAGGTGTCGAGCCTTCGTGGCCGCCGCCCCTCAACGGGTGTCAGGCAGCCACGCGGCGACTCAAGCCGGAGGGCACCGACCACGCGAAAGGCCGGGCAAATGAACGCCTAGGCGGCGAGTTGGAGACCCAGGCTCGTGAGGTTCGTGCGGGCCCAAGCCAGCTCCTCGGCCAGCAACGACACCAACGCCCCAGGCCCCTTGGCCCGCCCAGGCACGGTCAGGTTGTGCGTCTCCACCTCGATGTGAGCACTGCCGCTCACGGCCCCCGACAACATCGCCGTCAACGTGTCGTGCAACACGGCGCCCGTGCTCGACGTCTCCCCCGTGTGGCTGTGCACGTGCCCCAGCTTGACCACCGGCGCGCCGGCCTCGGCCAGCCCCTTCAGCGCCGCCCCCGCCTCCTCGGCCCCGCAGGCGAGGTGGCAGGCGTCCAGGCACACGCCCAGGTGTTCGGAGTCGATGCCGCACACCCGCTCCAGCGCCTGCTCGGTCGTCTCCAGCACGCACCCGGGCCACGGCTCGAACCCGACCCTGATCGTCTTGCCGCTCACGCTGTAGATTCCGCGCAGTTCGCGCGCCAGCCGTTCGAGGCGGCGGGTGGCGATGGCGTGCAGGTCGGCGGGCCAGTCGCGACGCCACCCGATCGGGATCGTCGAGATGCTCCCGAACCGTACGTCCTCAGGCAGCAGGAACGCCAGGATCTTGGCCAGCGCCATGGTGTAGCGGTACCGCTCGGGCTTGGCCCAGTCGGGGCCGGGCACTTCCTGGTTGCGTCCGCCGGTGCCGTTGAGGCTCACGACCTCCAGGCCGCGCTCCTCCAGGGAGCGGCGCAGCCGTACGAGCTCGATGCGGTCGGCCGTGAGGTGATCGGCGACGCTCGGCGAGAGCCACAACCCGATGCCCATCCGCTCGACGCCCAGCCGCTTGCGCACCGGAACCGCGTAGCGGGTCAGGTGCGCGATCAGGTTCTCCAGGTCCTCGGCAGGGTGCATGCCTGCGTTGTAGGCGAGGTGAACGAGCGTTCCGTCGTCGTGACGTAGGCGCATCGGTTTCCTCCACGGATTGCTTCATGTGTCCCGTCGCCCGCCCGGACGCGCGAACCCTCCGAGCATGGCTGCTCGCGAGCGACGTGCGCGTCCGTCCTGAGTTGATTGCTCACTACTCCTCAGGGAGCAGCCCCAGCCTAGGAACACGTTCTTGTGGCTCACTTGGATCTAACTTGGCGAGCTCTACGCAGTGTAGTACTACTCATGGTGGCGCGATACCCACTCACCCAACAATTACGCAACGACCGCTTTGTCCCATACGTCCTACCTGGAGAAAGTCACCGAGTCACGCCTGACGCGGACACCCCGTAATCGGCCACTGGGGGTCCCTCGGCGTTTGTGGCGTGGGCATGGTTCGCTGGGCTTTGGGCTTTCGTCCCCTGGGGACGACCGTGTCCCCAGGACGCGCGGAAGCCCCCGTGTGGTCGCAACCACGCCGGGGGCTTCCGGTGAAGAACCAGGGACCCTGGAGAGGGGCCCGTCAGTTCTGGATGGGCGCGGCGATGGCCGCGGCCGAGTCGGGCACCTTGGAGGCCGACTCGCCCTTGAAGACGAACTTGGCGTTGTCGCCCTCGCCCTCGATCGTCACCTTCACGACCTGCCCCGGCCGGAGCTCACCGTAAAGGATCTTCTCCGACAGGGAGTCTTCCAGCTCGCGCTGGATCGTCCGCCGCAGCGGCCGAGCGCCCATGACGGGGTCGTAGCCCCGGTCGGCGAGCAGCTGCTTGGCCTCGGGCGAGACGTCGAGCCCCATGTCGCGGTCCTTCAGCCTGGCCTCCACCTGGGCGAGCATCAGATCGACGATCTTGATGATCTCGTTCGGCGTGAGCTGGTGGAAGACCACGATGTCATCGACACGGTTGAGGAACTCGGGCCGGAAGTGCTGCTTGAGCTCCTCCTGCACCTTCGACTTCATCCGCTCGTAGTTGGAGTCGGCGTCGTTGGACTTCGCGAACCCGACCCCGATGCCCTTGGAGATGTCGCGGGTGCCGAGGTTGGTGGTCATGATGATGACCGTGTTCTTGAAGTCGACCACCCGGCCCTGGGCGTCGGTCAGGCGACCGTCTTCCAGGATCTGCAGCAGCGAGTTGAAGATGTCGGGGTGGGCCTTCTCGATCTCGTCGAACAGGACCACGGAGAACGGCTTGCGCCGCACCTTCTCGGTGAGCTGGCCGCCCTCCTCGTAGCCGACGTAGCCGGGAGGCGAGCCGAACAGCCTGGAGACGGTGTGCTTCTCCATGAACTCCGACATGTCCAGGCTGATCAGAGCGTCTTCGTCGCCGAAGAGGAACTCCGCCAGAGCCTTGGACAGCTCGGTCTTGCCGACGCCGGAGGGGCCCGCGAAGATGAACGAGCCGCCGGGGCGGCGCGGGTCCTTCAGGCCGGCGCGAGTACGCCGGATGGACCGCGACAGACCCTTGATGGCGTCGTCCTGGCCGATGATCCGCTTGTGGAGCTCGTCCTCCATGCGGAGCAGGCGCTGCGACTCCTCCTCGGTCAGCTTGAAGACCGGGATGCCGGTGGCGGTCGCCAGGACCTCGGCGATGAGCTCCTGGGTGACCTCGGCCACGACGTCCATGTCGCCGGCCTTCCACTCCTTCTCCCGCCGCTCGCGCTTGAGCTGGAGCTGCTTCTCCTGATCGCGGAGGGCAGCGGCCTTCTCGAAGTCCTGCGCGTCGATCGCGGACTCCTTGTCGCGGCGGACGTTGGCGATCTTCTCGTCGTATTCGCGCAGGTCCGGCGGAGCGGTCATCCGGCGGATGCGCATCCGCGAGCCGGCCTCGTCGATGAGGTCGATCGCCTTGTCGGGCAGGTAGCGGTCGCTGATGTAGCGATCGGCCAGCTGGGCGGCGGCCACGAGCGCGTCATCGGTGATGGACACGCGGTGGTGCGCCTCGTAGCGGTCGCGCAGACCCTTGAGGATCTCGATCGTGTGGCTGAGCGAGGGCTCGGCCACCTGGATCGGCTGGAAGCGGCGCTCCAGCGCGGCGTCCTTCTCGAGGTACTTGCGGTACTCGTCGAGCGTGGTCGCGCCGATCGTCTGCAGTTCGCCGCGCGCCAGCATGGGCTTGAGGATGCTGGCGGCGTCGATCGCGCCCTCCGCGGCGCCCGCACCCACGAGCGTGTGCAGCTCGTCGATGAACAGGATGATGTCGCCGCGCGTGCGGATCTCCTTGAGCACCTTCTTCAGGCGCTCTTCGAAGTCACCGCGGTAGCGGGAGCCCGCGACCAGGGCGCCGAGGTCAAGCGTGTAGAGCTGCTTGTCCTTCAGCGTCTCGGGCACCTCGCCCCTGACGATCTTCTGCGACAGGCCCTCGACGACGGCGGTCTTGCCGACGCCGGGCTCGCCGATGAGAACGGGGTTGTTCTTGGTCCTCCGGGAGAGGACCTGCATGACCCGCTCGATCTCCTTCTCACGGCCGATGACCGGATCCAGCTTGCCCTCGCGGGCCGCCTGGGTCAGGTTACGGCCGAACTGGTCGAGCACCAGGGAGGTCGAAGGCGCCGACTCCTGCGGACCGCCCGCCGCGGCCGGCTCCTTGCCCTGGTAGCCGTGGAGCAACTGGATGACCTGCTGCCTGACACGGTTGAGATCGGCTCCAAGCTTGACCAGCACCTGGGCCGCCACACCTTCACCCTCACGGATGAGCCCGAGCAGGATGTGCTCGGTGCCGATGTAGTTGTGACCCAGTTGCAAAGCCTCACGGAGCGACAGCTCGAGGACCTTCTTGGCCCGCGGGGTGAACGGAATGTGCCCCGACGGAGCCGACTGGCCCTGGCCGATGATCTCCTCGACCTGCTGGCGCACACCCTCAAGGCTGATGCCCAGGCTCTCCAGAGCCTTGGCGGCTACGCCCTCACCTTCGTGGATCAAACCAAGAAGAATGTGCTCAGTGCCGATGTAGTTGTGGTTGAGCATCCTGGCCTCTTCTTGGGCCAAGACGACAACACGCCTCGCTCGGTCGGTGAACCTCTCGAACATCTCGTCGCTCCTCACAGAGCGGTCAGTCAGGCCGGTAAATCCGGTCCCGTCCTCCCGCATGTTAGCCCTGGCTCGGCGAACCGCGCGCTCTGCCGCTGACACGCTCTATAGCAAGAGACGTTCCCCGAGAGCAGGGCGTTCACCCTCCATCCAACTACTGTTCGGGGGTGACGTGTTCCCGATACGCCGCAAGCGAACGATGTTTACGACGCTTCACGGAGCGGCGGGGAAATTGCAGCTCGCGGCGTAGGCAGACCAACACGGATCGGCCGTCCCGCGCCCGAAGCGAGGGGAGCGTCCTGGCCGCCCTCTCACCCACGTATCACAGATGCCGCGCCGTATCTGTTGCTCAATCATCCTATGTCGCGACGCAATGCTTGGCCAAGTGCGCGTACTACGCCCTGAGCACAGCGCGGCACACACAGCTCACCTGGCTCTCCCTAACCCCAGGGAACTCGGAAAATCCCATCCGGTCAGCCCGGTTACCAACATCGTCCCACCTGATGAGACAGCGCTCTCCGTGACGGGCCGAGGATTGGCGACGCCCTCCGGGTACGGGGATTGGCGACAGCTCTCCGCACTTGCAAGGGCATCGCATTGTGCGCGGATGCCCGCAGAGACCACATTGTGTGACTCGGGCTCAGGTTAGCGGGTTATGCAGAGGCCCGCTCTCCCAACGAGTCCAAGGTTTTGCCCGACGCGGTAGATCCGTGCCCTACGGCTTATGCCGCGCAGCCGGGCAACCCGTCCCGGGGGCATATGCCGCCCGCACATCACGCCCCCATGCCTTATGCCGCCCGCACATCCCGGGGGCGAGAGGTTAAACCGGACGCGCCCATCCGCGCGGTCCGGTTATGCCCTCAGAGTCGGGAACCCCGTTAAGCACGAAGGATCGGAGATCGCCCAGGAGGCTTTACGGCGCCGGTGTTTTGCGCGATGGCCCGTTCCAGCGATCCGTCCGCGCCGTCGCTCCTGAGCATATGTTCACGACCACAACATACGTTGAATGAGGCATGGCATGCCGCGACCGACATTCGGCGCACGCTCAACGCGCGACCAAAACGCCCACATTTGGGCGGTTTAGAGATCATCATCCGGACGTTCGAGAACGACCAGGAAAACGATCATGCGCTTATGGCGGCCGCCGGGGTCCTAGGCGAACGGCATAAGCGCATGGTCGAGTGTCGGCTCTCTCTCAGTGAGCCGCTTCGTACTTCTCGACGACGGTGGAGGCGATACGGCCTCGCTCGCTGACCGGCAGGCCGTGGGCCTTGGCCCACTGCCGGATCTCGGAGCTCTTCTCGCGGCTCATGGCACGGCTGCCACCGCGCCCACGACGACGCGTGGACACGGCCCCGGCCCTGCGTGCGTGCTGCACGAAAGGCGTGAGGGAGTCCCTCAGCTTCTTGGCGTTAAGGTCGCTGAGGTCAATCTCATAGGAGGAGCCGTCAATAGCGAAGCTGACCGTCTCATTGGCCTCGCCCCCATCGAGGTCATCGATGAGAATCTCCTGGATCTGCTTGGCCATCTACGCAATCCTTTCCCGGAGCATTGTTTCATTCGCCAGCCCAAACATATACCCGGAAAGGCGCTGAGACAATTCAGCGTGCAGGGATTCGGCTGACTGGCCGATCAGTTCTGCTCCTCGACGGCGTCCTCGCGGTTTCGCCGGCCCCCCACAGCCTCGGACCGAACCAACTTCACTACGCCAAAGATGAAGGCTCCCCCTACCACGACCGGGGGGATGAGCGCTGACAATACGTCCGTAAGGGCTTCCATTCGTCCTCGTCTCCACGGCTAGCGGGGTTTCGGGGGCGCTTTTTGCGCAACCTGCGCGACCAGGGGGAGCACGGCGCCGCCGATGGACGTGCAAGGCCACAACCACCCGCACCCGACCATAGCGGCACACACATGCCCTACGCGTCACAGGGACACCAACATCCGGCAACCCGGACGTCCCATAGCCTAATGCCAGTCTCTCCAGGCTCCTTACCGGATCAAGGGAAAATTTTGCGAAAAGGCATCCACGCAGGTACGGATGGCTCAGCGAAGATCTTTAACGACGCGTGTTCCCGCCAGCCTGTCGTGCGGCCCCCGCTCCAGCGGCTTGTCGATCAGGATGAGCAACCCGACGGCGAACAGCAGCATTCCGGCCAGCAGATTGACCACGGGAATGCCCATCAGCATGATCGGCCCCGGATAGACCAGGGCCCGTTTGAGCAGCGCCCTGGGCGGTGACTCCGCCGGCGCCAGGCGAATCCGCATGATCGCCTTGCCGAACGTCCTGCCACGCCGGGAATGTGCCCACCAGTCGTAGCCCGCATAACCCAACCCGGCCACCAACCATGCGAACACACCGGGCAAGCGGCCGTGGAACACCTCCAACACCCCGACAGTTCGGAAGATGCCCCACAGAAGGATGAACAGAATGTAATAGAAGACCCCGAAGACGAGCGCTTCAATCGACCGGGCAGCCAACCGTTCCCACCATTCAGCGGGCAGCTCGCCCGGCCACGGCGGCGTCCCGGCCATAACCTCCACCTCACATCATCGGCGGCCCCTGCGGGGTCCTCCCATTTTGGTACGGGCCCCCACACACAAAACAGAGGCCGGCGCGAAGCCGGCCCCTGTTTTACGTCTCGCGCAGACTACTTGATCTTGACCACCACGGTGCCCGCGACCTTGTCCGCGAACGTCTGCTGCAGCGGCTTGTCCCACAACTGCGAGGCGCCGTTGACGGCCACGACCGCGTAGCCGAGCAGCGTGCTGATGATCGGGATCGGAATCGCCGTGAGGAGATAGCCGCCCCACGTCACCCCGCCCCTCTTGAGCGCGGCGTCGGTCGGCAGCCCCTTCGGAGGCATGTGCTGCCCCACCGGGACGACCTTGATCCCCATGACCATCTTGCCGACGGTCTGGCCGTTCATCTTCAGCAGGAAGAAGTCGTAGCACACCCAGAGGATCGTCGAGATGACGGTCGACAGGATGCCCACGACCACCGACGAGAACGCACCGCTGCTGCTTCCGTCCAGCGACGAGTAGCTGGCCAGGAACAGCGCGGCCATGATGACGCCGATGACGAGGTTCACGACGAACAGGATGACGCCGTCGATGAGCCTGGCCACCAGGCGCTGCCACCATTCGGCCAGCGGAGCCGGAGCACCCGGCGGCTGCATGCCGACCGGGCCGTAGCCCGGCGCCTGGCCGTAAGGGGCCTGACCGTAGGGGGCCTGCGGCTGGCCGTAGGCCTGACCGTACTGCTGCTGGTCGCCGTACTGCTGGCCGTAGCCCTGCTGTTGCCCGTAGCCCTGCTGGGCGTAGCCGGGCTGGGACTGCTGCTGCTGGCCGTAGCCCTGCTGCTGCCCATAGCCCTGCTGCCCGTAGTCGGGCTGGGACTGGGGCTGCTGCCCGTACCCGTACTGCTGCTGACCCGACTGCGGCTGCTGGCCATAGCCCTGCTGCTGCCCGTAGTCAGGCTGCTGACCATAACCCTGCTGCTGACCGTAGCCCTGCTGCCCGTAGTCAGGCTGGGATTGCGGCTGCTGGCCATAGCCGGGCTGCGACTGGGGCTGCTGGCCGTAGCCGGGCTGGGACTGCGGCTGCTGGCCGTAGTCGGGCTGCTGCCCGTAGCCCTGCTGCTGCTGACCGTACCCCTGCTGCTGACTGTAGTCAGGCTGCTGGCCGTAGCCGGGCTGCTGACCATAGTCGGGCTGCTGGCCGTAACCCTGTTGCTGCTGGCCATAGCCCTGCTGCTGCCCGTAGCCCTGCTGCCCGTAGTCGGGCTGCGACTGCGGCTGCTGGCCGTACTGGGGTTGTTGCTGGCCATAACCCTGCTGCTGACCGTAGCCCTGCTGCTGGCCTTGACCCTGTTGCTGGCCGTACTGGGGCTGCTGGCCGTAGCCCTGCTGCTGACCATATCCCTGCTGGCCGAAGGCGTCGTCCGCCCGATAGCCGATCACAGTGGCGTCAGGATCAGGCTCGTTGGGGTGGCGGCCCATGTTCTGCTGCCCATATTGGGGATTGCGGGGCGCAGAGTTCTCGCCGGATTCGTCCTGTGGATACGGCGGCTGTCCGGTGCTCACCGTGTCACCTCGCTTCGAGTGCGCGTGTGGCACGTGTCAGGACACATGCCCGTGCTGCCCAACGTATCGACATAGGTATCAACAATCACCTTTCCATCTAGCCAAGGTCCGCGTCACCCGATGTCAGATGCAGCAGCATGCGGGTGTTGCCGAGAGTGTTCGGCTTGACGTGTTCCAGGTCGAGGAACTCCGCCACACCCTCGTCGTATGAGGCCAGCAGTTCGGCGTAGACCTCGGGTGAGACCGGAGTGCCCTGGATCGGGCGGAATCCGAGTCTGGCGAAGAAGTCAACCTCAAAAGTCAGACAGAATACACGCCGTAGCCCCAAATCCTTCGCCTGCCGTATGAGTGCGGAGACGATCTGACGGCCGACGCCCAAACCCCTGCTTTCGGGATCCACGGCCACCGTGCGGACCTCGGCGAGGTCCTCCCAGAGCACGTGGAGCGCGCCGCAGCCGACGACCTGCCCGTCTCGTTCGGCCACCCAGAACTCCTGTACGTCTTCGTACAGCGTCACTGTGGCCTTCTCCAGGAGCCGCGGTCCCGCGCCCGCGTAGGTGTCCACCAAGCGCCTGACCACCCGCACATCGGGCGTGCGGGCACGCCGGATCACCACTTTGGTCTCCGGCATTGTCGGTTCGGCCACCTGCTCCATGGCTCTCCAGAGTACAGATGTCATTACGGCTCAGCCCTAACTCCCATGTCTCGGCCCATCCTGTTACATGTTGTGGCCAAGTGAGCACGGCTGCCACACGAACCCAGGTTCGGCGGAACCACGGGCAAAGAGGGCATAAAGTCACTTGTACACGGTTGATCACGAGATCCCCCTGTGACACTTCGGTTGTGAAACCTCTACAGATCCGGCGTTCTGGTTGAGCACCAACCCGGAGTGCATTAGTGTCCAGCGACGATGCCCCCTGCGTGTCGCGCGTGGGAGGACACGCCCAATTCCCGCAAGGGAAGCCGGGGAACCGCCGGTGGCGCCTTCAAAACGCCACCATCGGGGTGAATCCGAGACCTCTCGGTAGGGCTGCTCCGGCCCGAACCCGTCAGCTAACCCGGTAGGCGTTCATGAGAGGAGCTGGTTGGTGAAGCGCACGCACAGTCGCGGGGGGAAGTCGGCGGGCAAGCACGCCCGCCCTCCGGAACGCGCCCGGCGGCCACGCCGGTTCGGTGTGGCAAGTCTCACAGTCGCCGCGCTGCTGTTCGCCATCCCCGCCGGCCCGGCGTCCGCGGATCCGAAACCCTCATTAAAGGAGCTCGCCAAACAGGTGGAGGAGCTTCACACCGAGATCGAGACGCTGACCGAGCAGTACAACGGCCAGCGGGAGAAGCTCAAGACCGCGAAGACGACCTCAGAGGCCGCACAGAAGACGCTGGCGGCCAGTGAGGCCGATCTGACCGCCAAGCGTGCCAGGGCGGTTCTCCTCGCCCAGAGCGCCTATATGTCGGGCGGCCTCAGCACGGCCATGGTTTTCAGCGCGGCCGACGACCCCAAGGAGATCCTCGACCGCGCCGCGACCACGTACGCGATCCAGGAGCAGCAGGGCGAGCAGGTCAACCAGGTCACCCGGGCCATGGACGCCGCCAGCCGCGCCAGGGCCGACGCCAAGGCCAGCATCGACGAGATGGAGCGGATCGTCGCGGAGCTTGACACCAGGCGCGACAAGATCACCAAGCTCATCGGCCGGGTCGAGAGCAACCTGTACAGCCGGGCGCTGGGCGAGGCGGGCCGCCCGGGGACGCGGGCCACGCATGTGAACCTGCCCGTCATCGGCGGCGGCAAGGCGGCGCAGGCCGCACGATGGGCGCTCACGCAGCAGCTCAAGCCGTACGTCTGGGGCGCGGCGGGCCCGAGCTCCTACGACTGCTCCGGCCTGGTGATGGCCGCCTTCCAGCGCGTGGGCGTCTCGCTGCCCCACTACACCGGCGACCAGTGGACCGCGGGCAGGCACGTCTCCCGTTCTGAGCTGCGCGCGGGCGACCTGGTGTTCTTCTACAACGACCTGCACCACGTCGGCATCTACATCGGCGGAGGCATGATGGTGCACGCCCCCCAGACGGGTGACGTCGTACGCGTCGCCTCGATCGACAGGCGGCCGTGGGCCGGCGCGGTCCGCATCGCCGGCTGAAGCCGATGTAACCGGTGAAAGCCGGTCGGAGCCGATCCGAGCCCGCAGGCTCAGATCAGCTGACGGCGCGCGGCCCAGGCCACGGCCTCGATCGCGGTGGCCACGCCGATGCGGTCGCAGATGCACCGTAATCTCCTGCGTACGGTGCGTCCGCTGATATCCAGGCGTCTGCCCACTCGATCGACGGTGACCCCCTTGGCCAGCTCCGCCAGTAACGCCAAATCCGCATGGCTCAGCTCAACGCCTTCAGTGAGCACATCCATCGGGAGCCCTCCCCCCAACAGCAGAACTCGGGCCACTCCACAGGGCCAAAACCGCTCCTCGCAGACGGTAAACGCATCCTGGAAAGGTCGTCAAGCATGACAATCGTCGCTCTTGACGAGCACTATTGACATGCTCCGTTATATATGACGTACTCGCGATATGCCGGACGCTCCCCGCGCGCTTCGAGCGATCGCTTCGATCCATCGGACACTCCGGAATCACCGGTAATGAGCCCGGCCGGCGTTCTGGGTTTTGATCCATCAAAGCCGGATTTTCTGCGTGATCAATACGTCCGGGATCGCGACACGGACGCGCGGCCCAAGCTTCCTTACGCGCGCGGACCCGCTCGTGGCGACCGTCTACGACGCCACTGCGCGACCCGCGCTCCGGCCGCTCTTCAGGGCAACGCCCCAGGCAGCGGCCCTGCGACCAGGTCCGGCAGGACGTAGGGCCTGCCTCTGCCCCGCACGCCTCCGCCCTGGATCGCGGCGATCGCCTTCGCGTTGATCGCGCCGCCCCGGAGGGATGCTGACCTGATTTCCGGTTCGCCCGCCCTCGGCTGTCATGGTGATGGCGACGGCGCCACCAGAGGATCGCGAACGCCTCCGCGAATTGAGCAGACGCTTGCTCGCGGCCTTGACCCGAGGCTTACAGATGACCTCGCATCGGAAACCGGGCGGGCCAGAAGCGAATTTCGCGACCGCCGCCGCGGGCTCGTGGCGATCAGGCGGACGCGGCGCACACCCGTCCGCGGCGGCTCCCGGAGCTCGAACCGGCCGAGCGGAAGCCGCCGCACAGGCGAACACGGACAGAAATGACGAAACCATCAGTGAGTGGGCTTGACCAGCGGGAACAGGATCGTCTCCCGGATGTTCTTGCCGGTGAAGGCCATGACCATCCGGTCGATCCCGGCCCCCATGCCCCCGGTCGGCGGCATGGCGTACTCAAGCGACTGCAGGAAGTCCTCGTCGAGCTGCATGGCCTCAAGGTCGCCCCCGGCGGCCAGCAACGACTGCTCCACCAGCCGCCGCCGCTGCTCGATCGGGTCGTTCAGCTCGGAGTAGGCCGTGCCGAGCTCCGTGCCGAACCCGATCAGGTCCCACTTCTCCGTCACCAGCGGATCGTCGCGGTGATTGCGGGCCAGCGGCGAGGTCTCCAGCGGGTAGTCCATCACGAACGTCGGCTGCACCAGCGTGTGCTCCACGAGCTCCTCGAAGAGCTCCTGGACGAGCTTGCCCTGACCCCACTTCGGGTCCCAGTGGATCTCGCGCCGCTCGGCGATCTTGCGGACCTCCTCCAGCGACGTCGCCGTGGTGATCTCCTCCCCGACGGCCTGCGACACGGCCCCGTACAGCGTGATGCGCGGCCACTCGGCGAGGCCGAGATCGACCTCGACCCCGTCGTGCACGACCACGGTGGTGTCCAGGGCGGCCACGACGGCCTTCTGGTACATCCGCTGCGTCAGATCGGCCATGTCGTTGTAGTCGAGGTAGGTGCCGTAGGCCTCGACCATCGTGAACTCGGGGTTGTGGGTGGAGTCGGCGCCCTCGTTGCGGAAGTTGCGGTTGACCTCGAAGACCTTCTCGATGCCCCCGACCACGAGCCGCTTGAGATAGAGCTCGATCGCGATGCGGAGGTAAAGGTCCATGTCGTAGGCGTTGATGTGGGTCTTGAACGGCCTGGCCGCGGCACCGCCGTGGATGGGCTGCAGCATCGGCGTCTCGACCTCGAGGTAGCCCTCCTCGTGCCAGAAGTCGCGCACCGCGCGCACCGTGGCGCTGCGGACGCGGGCCATCGTCCTGGCCTCGTCGTTGACGATGAGGTCGACGTAGCGCTGGCGCACCCGCGCCTCGGGGTCGGTGAGGCCGACGTGCTTCTCCGGCAGCGGGCGCAGGCACTTGGCCGTGATCTGCCAACTGTCGGCCAGGATGGACAGCTCGCCGCGCCTGGAGGTGATGACCTCGCCGGTCACCCCGACGTGGTCACCCAGGTCGACGTCGCGCTTCCACGCGGCCAGCGACTCTTCTCCCACCTTGTCGAGGGAGATCATGACCTGCAGGTCGGCGCCGCCGTCGCGGAGCGTGGCGAAGCAGAGCTTGCCGCCCACGCGGTTGAGCATGACGCGCCCCGCCACGCCCACCGTGTCGCCGGTGGCGGTGTCGGGCTCCAGCCCCTGGTATTTCTCCCTGACCTCGACGTTGGTGGTCGTACGGGGGAAATTCACCGGGTAAGGATCGACGCCCTCGCTGCGAAGGCGGTCGAGCTTCTCCCTCCGGATGCGCATCTGCTCGGGAAGTTCGTCGCTCACACCAACAAAGAGTAGGGGATATGGCGAACTGCAAGGACTCGTCGGTCCGCCGAAGGGGCGATGCGAGAGCGCCAAACACCGCCTCGCCAGGGCGCAGGGCTGGGTGGACGTCAACTGGGACGGCGACGGCGAGTCCAACGAGATCACGGTCAAGGGCCGGCCGGACCTACCTCTACACCGCCGAGAACGAGTGAACCTCAAAACCACCCGAGCGGGGGCCGCTGCGTTTTATGGCCTCACTTCGTGAAGCGGGCTCGGTCGCCCGATGCCGGCTGCGCTCCCGCCGCTCCTCCAGACGACGGCGCTCCCTCGTCAGTTCATGAGGTGTTCCGTTTGTAGATCAGGCGGAGGCCGAGGAGGGTCAGCCACGGCTCGTGGACGTCGATCGAGCGCGACTCCCCCACCACCAGCCCCGCGTGACCGCCGGTGGCCACCACGGTCACCTCGTCGGGGTCGTCGGCCAGTTCGGCCGCCATGCGTTCGACGATCCCGTCCACCTGGCCGGCGAAGCCGTAGATGATGCCGGCCTGCAGGGCCTCGACGGTGTTCTTGGCGATCACCGAACGCGGCCTGACCAGCTCGACCTTGTGCAGCTGGGCACCGGCGGCGGCCAAGGCGTCCACGGAGATCTCGATGCCGGGGGCGGTGACCGCCCCGACGTACTCGCCCTTGGCCGACACCGCGTCGAACGAGGTCGCGGTGCCGAAGTCGACGATGACGCAGGGGCCGCCGTACTGGTCGATGGCCGCCAGCGCGTTCACGATGCGGTCGGCGCCGACCTCTTTGGGGTTGTCCATGCGCACGGGCACGCCGGTACGGATGCCCGGCTCCACGATCACCGCCGTCACGTCGCCGTAGTAGCGGCGGCACATCTCACGCATCTCGTTGAGCACGCTCGGGACGGTGGAGCAGATGGCGATGCCGTCGATGTCGGCCCCTTTGAGCAGCGGTGACTGAGCCAGCAGCCCTTGGAGCACGACCGCGATCTCGTCGGCGGTGCGGCGGGCGTCGGTCGCCAGCCGCCAATGCTCGATGACGTCCTCGCCCTCGAACAACCCCAGCACCGTGTGCGTGTTGCCGACGTCGATCGTGAGCAGCATTCATTACCCCCGCAGATCCAGTGCGATGTCCAGGGCCGGCGCCGAGTGCGTTAGCGCGCCCACCGCAAGGTAGTCAACGCCAGTTTCGGCCACATCACGGGCCGATTCCAAGGTCAATCCCCCGCTGGCTTCGAGCGCAACCCCCTTTTTGGCCCGATTTTTCATGATTTGTACGGCGCGGGCGGTGTCCTCAATCGTGAAGTTGTCCAACAGGATCTCGGACGCCCCCTCGTCCAGCACCGCCTCCAACTGGTCAAGCCGGTCGATCTCCACCTCGATCGGCAGATCGGGATAACGCTCCCTGACCGCCCTGAACGCCTCGGCCACGCCCCCGGCCGCCACCACGTGATTGTCCTTGATCAGGGCGGCGTCCGACAGCGACATGCGGTGGTTGACGCCACCGCCGCAGCGCACCGCGTACTTCTCCAGCGCCCGCAGCCCCGGCAGCGTCTTGCGGCTGTCGCGCACCCGCGCCGCCGTCCCTCTGACCGCCTCGACCCACCTGCCGGTCAGCGTGGCCACCCCCGACAGGTGCGTGAGCAGGTTGAGCGCCGTGCGCTCGGCGGTCAGCAGGTCCCGGGTGGGCCCCTCGACGGACATCAGCACCTCGCCCGCCCTGACGCGCTCACCGTCCTTGACCCTTCTCTCGGTACGCGCGGCGCCCAGCCGGACGAACACCGCCTCCGCCACCGCCAGCCCGGCCACGACGCCGTCCTTGCGCGCCACCACGTCGGCGACGGAACGCTGCCCGGCCGGGATGGTGGCCAGGCTCGTCACGTCGCCCGCCTCCCGCAGGTCCTCGGCCAGCGCCCGGTCGATCACCGCGTCCACCTCGGCCGGGTCGAGCCCGGCGGCCGTCAGCTCCTGCGCCAGGCGCGGCGGCATGGCGTCCCCGTGCGGCGTGTACGTCATTTGCGGGCCCTCCTCGGTCAGGGTCACGTCCAGGTGGCCCAGCCATTCGTTGTCGTCGCGGGTGTCGTAGTCCTCGCGCCAGTGCGAGCCGCGGGTCTCCAGCCTGGCCTGCGCCGCGCCGGTGAGGACGGTGGCGACGGTGAGCAGGTTCGCCGCCTCCCAGGACTCGGTGCGGGGCGGCACCGCCACCGGCGTCCAGCGGGCCTCGCGCAGCGCCTTGGCGGTGGCCCGCAGCGACTCGCGGCTGCGCAGCACGCTCGCCCCCATGCTCATGTGGGCCTGGATCCTGGGCCTGACCCGTGGGTCCACCAGGCCCGAGCCGTCGGGGCCCGCGACGGGGTCGCCGGGAGAGGGGCGCAGTTCGTGGATGTCCTCGGCGATGCGCTCGGCGAACACGAGCCCTTCGAGCAGAGAGTTGGAGGCCAGCCGGTTCGCGCCGTGCACGCCGGTGCAGGCGACCTCGCCGCAGGCGTACAGGCCCTCGATCGTGGTGCGCCCGCGCAGGTCCGTACGGACGCCGCCGCTGGCATAGTGGGCCGCGGGCGAGACCGGGATCGGCTCGGTCGCCGGGTCGATGCCGTGCTCGCGGCAGACGGCGTAGATCGTGGGGAAGCGGGTCTGCCATTTCTCGCGGCCGAAGTGGCGGCCGTCGAGGTAGACGTGGTCGCGCCCGGTCTCGCGCATCGTCCGCATGATCGCCTTGGCCACGACGTCGCGCGGCGCCAGGTCGGCCAGTTCGTGCACGTCCGCCATGAACCGGTTGCGGTCGTGGTCGATGAGGAAGGCGCCCTCGCCCCTGACGGCCTCGGAGATCAGCGGCTGCTGGCCGGTCGAGCCCTCGCCGAGCCAGAGCACGGTGGGGTGGAACTGCACGAACTCGATGTCGCGCACCACGGCCCCCGCGCGCAGCGCCAGTGCGACCCCGTCGCCGGTGGAGACGACCGGGTTGGTGGTGGCGGCGTAGACCTGGCCCATGCCGCCGGTGGCCAGCACGACCGCCCTGGCGTGCACGGCGCCGACCCCGTCGCGCGCGCCCTCGCCCATGACGTGCAGCGTCACGCCCCTGGCCCGGCCCTTGGCGTCCTTGAGCAGGTCGAGCACCAGCGCGTGCTCGATCACCTGCACAGAGCCCGCGCGTACCGCCTCGATGAGGGCGCGCTGGACCTCGGCGCCCGTGGCGTCGCCGCCCGCGTGCACGATCCTGCGCCGCCGGTGCCCGCCTTCCCTGGTGAGCTGGAGCTCCCCTTCGGGCGTGCGGTCGAAGCGGGCGCCGCGCCGCATGAGCCGCCGCAGCGCCCCCGGGCCCTCGGTGACCATCGTGCGCACGGCCCGGACGTCGCACAGCCCGACGCCGGCCACCACCGTGTCGTTCAGGTGCTCCTCGGGCGTGTCGCGGGGGTCGAGCACGGCCGCGATGCCGCCCTGGGCCCACCGGGTGGAGCCCGACGACAGCACGTCCTTGGTGACGACCAGGACCTTGGCCGCAGGCTCCAGCTCGGCGTAGCGCAGCGCCACGGTCAGGCCCGCGATGCCCGAGCCCACGACCACCACGTCCGCCTCGACGGTCCAGCCGGGCGCGGGCGCGGTCAGCTGCAGGGGAAGGGCCGGTGCGCTCATGGGGGTCTCCTCACTGAGACTATTTCGTCAATATGACGATAACGCTTGGCGAGGCGTTCATATGCCCCGGGGCCTCAGTGGGGATTCAAGGTCAGGGTGACGTTGTCGATCAATCTGGTGTCGCCCACCCTGGCGGCCACCGCGAGCACGGCCGTGCCCTCGTGCGACTCGCCGACTTCCCTGAATGTGGCGGGATCGACCAGGGCCAGATAGTCCAGGTCGAGCTCGGGGCCCGCCGCGTCGAGCACGTCCTGCGCGGTGGCGCGGATCTGGGACGGGTCGAACTGGGCCGCGCCGGCCCGCAGCGCCCGCGACAGGGTCAGGGCCACCCGGCGATCACTCTCGGACAGGTAGCGGTTGCGGCTCGACAGGGCCAGGCCGTCGGGCTCGCGCACGGTGGGGCCGCCCAGGATCTCGATCGGCAGGTCGAGGTCGGCGACCATGCGGCGGATCAGGGCGAGCTGCTGGGCGTCCTTCTGGCCGAAGACCGCCAGGTCGGGCCTGACCAGGTTGAACAGCTTGAGCACGACCGTGAGCACCCCGTCGAAGTGCCCCGGCCTGAAGGCGCCCTCGACGATCGTGCCCATCTCGCCCGCCGAGACGCTCACCTGGCGGCCGGGCGGGTACATGTCCTCGACGGCGGGGTTGAAGACGACGTCGACGCCCTCGGCCCGGCACGCGTCCAGGTCGGCATCAAATGTACGGGGATAGCGGGAAAAATCCTCGTTTGGGGAAAATTGCAGAGGGTTGACGAAAACACTGACCACGACCTGATCGGCCCGGACGCGGGCCTGCCTGATCAGCGACCTGTGGCCCTCGTGCAGCGCACCCATGGTCGGCACCAGCGCCACATCGCCACCACGACGCGCCTTGACCAGGTCTTCCCTGTTCCTGGCGACGATCAGCTCCATAACTGCCCTCCAAACGCGACTTTCAGGTCCATATATTGCCCCCCAGCGCGTCGAGCAGCCGCTCCGCCTCCTCGGGTTTGAGCAGCCCCGCCGCCAGCGCCCGATCTGCCGTGAGCCTGGCCAGCGCGATGTAGGCGTCGGCCGCCTCGGGGGCCGCCAGGATCAGCGCGTCCACGTGCTTGCGCACGGTGCCGGCGTCGCCGCGTACGACGGGGCCGGTGAGACCGGTGATGCCCAGCCGCAGCACGTTGTCGAGCGCGGCCCCGAGCAGCGGGCCCAGCATCCGGCCCGGATGCTCCACACCGATGCGGCCCAGCAGCTCCTGTGACTCGGCGATGAGCGTGACCATGTGGTTGGCGGCCCCGGCCAGCGCCGCGTGGTAGAGCGCGCGGTCGGCGTCGGCGATCCAGACGGGCTCGCCGCCCATCTCGATCACCAGGGCCTCGGCGATGGGCCGCAACATCTCGGGCGAGGTCACGCCATAGGAGATACCGGTCAGCTTGTTGATGTCGTCGTCCCTGCCCGTGAACGTCATCACCGGATGCAGCGCGAGCGGCAGCGCGCCCATCTTGGCGGCCGGGTCGAGCACCGACAGCCCGTACGCCCCGCTGGTGTGGACCAGCAGCTTGCTCTGCAGATCGGCCCCGGTGGCGGCCAGCCCGCCGACGAGATCGGGCAGCGCGTCGTCGGGCACGGTGAGCAGGATCAGCTCGGCGCCGGCGACCACCTCGTCGGGCCGGGAAGTCTTCACCCCCAGCCGGTCGGCGGCCCAGCGCTGCGAGTCGTCCGACACGCCGCTCGCGGCCACGATGCGATGCCCGGCCTGCGCCAATGCGGCGCCCAGAGCCGAGCCGACCTTGCCCGCCCCGAGCACGCCGACAGTCAGCCGTGCCGGGCGATCACCTGCGTCCATGACGTCTCACCCCTGTCGACCGTGATGGCACTGCCGACCAGCGTAACGGCCTCTCAGGATTGCGGACGTGACCGCTGTTTTGCCGCACGTTGAGTTAACGACAAAACCGACAAGGGCATACAAAAAGCGCACCCCCTGTCGGAAGAGATGAGGAGAGGGGTTCACCGCATGGCAGCGGGCGCCGAGTCCTCCGCCAGGGACCCGACGCCCGCATTGTGTGACCTCTTGGAGGTGCGCCGGCCGGTCAGCCGCCGACTGATCGGCCGGAGACCGAGCCCGGGCCGGCCTGCGTCGGCCCGGGCTCCTGTCCGGTCAGTGGTGGCTGGGCACGTAGGAGCTGGCGCCGCCCTTGCAGCCGGCGATGGCGAGGCCGATCACGGCCACCGCGTTGCCGCAGACGTTGACCGGGATGGAGATCGGTGCGTGGATCTGGTTGCCGCCGAGGATGCTGCCGTTGCCGCTGGTGATATCGGCGTGCGCGGGGGCGGCCAGCGCCAGCACGGCGAGCGCTCCGGTAAGGACCATGGCCTTCTTCAGCATGAGGGTTTCCTTCTGTTGTGGCGGCAGGAAGCCGCAGGTACTTGTTCGGGGTGACCGGCTGCGTCAATTGGGGGTTGGCGCAACGCAATCATCCGGTGACAATGGGTAAACGTTACCGCAAGCTTGCAACCTTGAGTAGCTATTCGATGACGATCCGTCGCCGTCGAAAATCATGAGATAGTCCAGGGCATGTGGCTCACCTGGCGCGCCGCGACAGAGCGCGCGCTGTACGGAGAGGCCGGCTTCTACCTGCGCGAACGCCCGTCAGGCCACTTCAGGACCTCGGTGAGCGCCTCGACCGCCTTCGCGGAGGCGATTGTGGCGCTGCTGGCGCAAGTGGACGCCGAACTCGGCGGTCCCGAGGTGCTCGACCTGGTCGACATCGGCGCGGGCGAGGGCGTGCTGGTCACGCAGGTGCTGGCCGCGGCCGACCCCACGCTGCGCGACCGGCTGCGGATCACGGCCGTGGACCTGTCGCCGAGGCCGCGAGAGCTGCCCAAGGAGATCGGCTGGCGCGACCGCCTGCCCGCCGGCGTCTCGGGGCTGGCCATCGCCAACGAATGGCTCGACAACGTGCCGCTCGACGTGGTGGAGCAGACGGCCGACGGACCCCGGCTGGTCATGGTGAACACCCGTACGGGCGAGGAGCGTCTCGGAGGGCCGCCGAGCCCGGCCGACCTGGCCTGGCTCGACCGGTGGTGGCCGCTGACCCGGGTCGGCTCGCGAGCGGAGATCGGCCGGCCGCGCGACGAGGCGTGGGCGTCGGTCCTCATGCGCCTCACCAGGGGACGGGCGATCGCCATCGATTATGCACACCCTGTGGATAACCGCCCGCCCTGCGGGACGCTGACCGGCTACCGCGACGGGGCGGTCGTGTTGCCCGTACCCGACGGCACCTGCGACATCACCGCCCATGTCGCCCTCGACGCGTGCGCCGAGGCCGGGCGGCGGGCCGGCGCGATATCCACAACCTTGTCCACACAGCGCGAGGCGCTGCGCGAGTTGGGCGTCCTCGGGGCGCGCCCGCCCGTCGAGCTGGCCCGCGCCAATCCACGGGGCTATCTGCGGGCCCTGGCCAGAGCTTCGGAGGAGGCCGAGCTGATCGATCCCACCGGGCTCGGCGGCTTCGGCTGGCTCACCCAGCGAAAGTGAGCTCAAGTGAGCGCAGGCCGCGAATGACGTAGCCGGGCTTCCACGTGGGCTCCTGCCGCAGCTCCAGCTTGGGCGCGCGGTCCAGGAGCGCGCCGAACGACTCGATCAGCTCGATGCGGGCCAGCGGCGCGCCCAGGCAGAAGTGGATACCGGCCCCGAACGAGATGTGCGGGTTGTCGGCGCGGCCCACGTCGAGCCGGTCCGGGTCGTCGAAGACCGCCGGGTCGCGGTTGGCCGAGCCGAACAGCAGGGCCACCTCCGACCCGCGCGGGATCCGCACGCCGTGGACCTCGATGTCCTCCAGCACCCAGCGCTCGAACATCTGCAGCGGCGTGTCCCAGCGCATCAGCTCCTCGACGGCCGTGGGCAGCAGCGAACGGTCCTCGCGCAACCGTTGGAGCTCGCCGGGGTTCCTGAACAGGGCCCACCAGCCGTTGCCCGTCACGTTCACGGTGGCCTCGTGGCCGGCGTTGAGCAGCAGGACGCACGTGCCGACCAGCTCGTCCTCGGTGAGCTCCGGGATCTGGGTGAGCGCGCTGATCAGGTCGTCGCCGGGGGCGCGGCGGCGCCGCGCCGCCAGGGACTTGAGGTATCCGGCGAACTCCTCCGCAGCGCGTGCCGCGGTGTGCTGGGCCTGGCTGCCGGGGTTGAGTTCGTACATCAGGCAGATGTCGGCCGACCAGGGGCGCAGCAGGTGGCGGTCCTGGTCGGGGACGCCGAGCATCTCCGCGATCACGGTGACGGGGAGCGGCTCGGCGACCTCGGCGATCAGGTCTCCGCCGCCCTTGTCCGCGTACGCGGCCACCAGCCTCTCGGCGATGGCGCGTACGCGGGGGCGCAACGACTCGACCATGCGCGGCGTGAACGCCCTGGAGACCAACCGGCGCAGCCTGGTGTGCACCGGCGGCTCCACGTCCAGCATGCCCGCCCTGATCACCCGCCAGAACGGCTCCTGGAAGTCCGGCTCCTGCGGCCTGCCGAACTCCTCGTGCGTGGCCACGTGCAGGTAGGACCGCCCCAGGCGGCGGTCTCTGAGCAGGGCGTTGACGTCGGCGTGCCGGGAGACGAGCCACTGGCCCGTCGGCTCGAAGTAGCTGACGGGCGCCTGGCGCCTCAGCTCGTCATAGACCCGGTACGGATGAGCGACGAAATCAGGATCCCAGGGGTCGAAGGGCACTATTTCATCTTAAGGAGTGGCCTTCTCCTCCGTCTCCTCCGGAACCTTCTTGTTGTTCCTGCTGCGCACCCGGATGTTCAGCAGTTCCACGATGACCGAGAACGCCATCGCGAAGTAGATGTAGCCCTTGGGGATGTGCTGGTCCAGGCCCTCGGCGACGAGCACCACGCCGATCAGCACCAGGAACGCCAGCGCCAGCATCTTGATGCTCGGATGCGTGTCGACGAACCTGCTGATCGGCCCGGAGGCGAACAACATCACCAGCACGGCCACCACGACGGCCGCGATCATCACGCCCAGCTCGTCGACCATGCCCACGGCGGTGATGACCGAGTCGAGCGAGAACACGATGTCCAGCACCATGATCTGCGCGATCACGGAGGCGAAGGACGCGGCGGCGGCCTTCTTGTCCTTGCCGTGCGGGGTGTCCATGCTGTGGCCGATCTCCGTGACGCTCTTGGCCAGCAGGAACAGGCCGCCGAGCAACAGGATCAGGTCGCGTCCCGATATCTCGTGGCCGAAGACCGTGAACAGCGGCGCGGTGAGCTGCACCACCCACGACAGGGCGAGCAGCAGGAGCAGCCTGCTGATCAGCGCCGCCGCCAGGCCCAGCACGCGCGCTCTGTCCCGCTGCTCAGGAGGTAGCTTGCCCGCCAGGATCGAGATGAAGATGATGTTGTCTATCCCTAGAACGATCTCCAAGGCGACCAGGGTGAAGAAACCGATCCAGATCTGCGGGTCGGTCACCCAGTCCAGCATGTGTGTACCTCCATGACGCGGGGGTGGCGGGTTTCCGGGTGCAACGAGTCAGGAGTCACATAAGTTCGCGGACTTGCGTTTTAGGGCCTGGCGTCGGTTATAGTGCGGTTCGTAGGTCATGAGTGCCAGCGTCAAGCCCCGGCTAGCTGGCCGGCAACCCTCGCGTCCGCGGCGGGGTGCCCCGGGTGAAGACCTGGTCCGCCACGGAGGGTGGCGGGCAAGCGCGGGCTCCGTGGCTGCTCCGGGGGTCCGATGACCCTGAGGAGATGTGCCGTGTCCACGCTGACGATCTTCAACGCCGCCACCGAACCCATCGACGAAGCCCCCGCCGCCGTCACGAGCCGGTCGATCCCCGCCGTGCTCGGCGCCGACCTCGAAGTGCCGGTCAAGGGCGGCAAGCTGGTGTCCTACGCCAACCTCGACTACGCCGCCAGCGCCCCCTGTCTTGAGCCGGTCAGCGCCGCCGTCACCGCCGCGCTCCCGGCCTACTCCAGCGTTCACCGCGGCGCGGGCTACGCCTCCCAGCTCACCACCGCCAGGTACGAGCAGTCCCGCCACACGGTCAGGGCCTTCGTCGGCGCGCGTCCCGACGACGCCGTGATCTTCACCCGCAACACCACCGACGCCACGAACCTGCTGGCCCGCTGTCTGCCCGCCGGCACCACCGCCGTGGTCTTCGACACCGAGCACCACGCCTCGCTCCTGCCCTGGGCCAGGTCCGTACGGCTCGCGCCCCCCGCCTTCCCCGGCGCGGCCGTCCGCGCCGCCGACGAGGCGCTGGCCGGGATCGAGGGGCCGAAGCTGCTCGTGGTCACCGCCGCCTCCAACGTCACCGGCGAACTGTGGCCCATCGCCGCGCTGGCCCACATCGCGCACCGGCACGGGGCCAGGATCCTGGTGGACGCGGCGCAGCTCGTACCGCACCGGCGGCTCAACCTGACCGCGCTCGACCTGGACTACGTGGTCTTCTCAGGACACAAGCTGTACGCGCCCTTCGGCGCCGGCGCTCTGGTCGGGCGCAGGGACTGGCTGGCCGAGGGCGAGCCGTACCTCAAGGGCGGCGGCGCGGTGCGCTCGGTGGAGGAGACCATCGAGTGGCACGACGACCCCGAGCCGCGCCACGAGGCCGGAACCCCGAACGTGCTGGGCGCCATCGCGCTGGCCGCGGCCTGCGACGCCCTCAGCGCCACGGGGTGGACCGCGCTGGTGCGCGAGGAGGAGGAGCTGATCGCCCGGCTGCGTTCCGGGCTGGCCTCGATCGAGGGTGTTCGGGAGCTGTCGCTGTGGGGGGATGACCATCCTCGGGTCGGCATCGTGTCGTTCACCGTGGCCGGTTACTCGGCGCGCGAGGTGGCCGAGGCGCTCTCCGGCGAGTACGGCATCGGCGTGCGCGACGGCAAGTTCTGCGCGCACCCGTTCGTCCGGCATCTTCTGGATGTGAGCGACGGGGGCTGTGAGGACGACACGGCCTCTGCGGTTCGGGCCTCGATCGGCATCGGGACCACGCGGGAGCACGTGGACCGGCTCATCAAGGCGCTGCGCGACCTCGTCGCCCGCTGACTCAGCGGTTCGGCGGCTTGGGATGCTGGTGCGGCTCGTCGGCCACCAAGGCGTCGATGTCGCGCATGTCGTCGTCGTTGAGCCTGCTCGATCTGGGCGGCGCCTGCTGTTTGGGCTGTTTGCTCGCGCCGGGCGGGTCCTGCGGTCTCGTGGGGCCCGTCGCGAAGTTCCCGTTCCTGGACGCATGGGCGGCCAGCTCCGCCTCGGCCGCGTGCCGCTCCGAATGTCTGCGGAACAACGCGCCGATGATGCCGTCGAGCCCGATCCGCCCGCCTCCGAGCGCCGCGAACATCAGGCCGAGCGCGCCGAGCGCGCCGGGCAGCTCCCAGCCGTCGTTACCGGCCAGCACGCCCTGCGAGGCGTGCACGAACGCGATCGCGCCGAGCATGTTGATCAGCAGTAGCACCCCCATCAGCCGCACCAGCAGGCCGATGATCAGGAAGAGGCCCCCGACGGTCTCCACGATGGTCGCGTACACGGCGGAGAGTTCGGGCACCGGGATCCCCATGTCCGTGAACCCCCGCGAGGTCGGGCCGAGGCCGCCCTGCCACTTCTCCAGCCCGTGCGCCAGGAAGATCACGCCAGTCACCACCCGCGCGATCAGGGCCGCGATATCGAAGAGAACTCTCTTCATGGTGCTTTTCTCCCCCCGTTCCCGCTATTCCTCCCCATGTCCGTCTTAAGGATGCGTTTCAATGCCATTCCTTGACCCTCCCCCGCGCTGGATCGCCGACCACGGCGGTGGCAGCATGGGGCCTATGACGGAACGTGTGGTCGGAATCGGAGCCGGCGCGAAGGAGCTGGCCACCGAGGACATGATCCTCAACATCGGCCCGCAGCACCCGTCGACGCATGGGGTGCTCAGGCTGCGCCTGACACTCGACGGCGAGCGCATCGCCACCGCCGAGCCGATCATCGGCTACATGCACCGGGGCGCGGAGAAGCTCTTCGAGGTCCGCGACTACCGCCAGATCATCATGCTGGCCAACAGGCACGACTGGCTGTCGGGGTTCGCGAACGAGCTGGGCGTGGTGCTGGCCGCCGAACGCCTGCTCGGCATGGAGCCGCCGGTCAGGGCCGTGTGGGCGCGTACACTCCTGGCCGAGCTCAACCGGGCGCTCAACCACCTGATGTTCCTCGGCTCCTACCCCCTGGAGCTGGGCGCGATGACGCCGCTGTTCTACTCCTTCAACGAACGCGAACGCATCCAGGCCGTCATGGAGGAGATCTCCGGCGGACGCATGCACTACATGTTCAACCGGGTCGGCGGGCTGAAGGAGGACCTGCCGCTGGGCTGGCTCGACCGGGTGTCGCAGACCGTCGCCGAGACCCGCCGCCGCGTGCCCGACATCGAGAACCTCATCCTGCACAACGAGATCTTCATGGCCCGCACCAGGGGCGTCGGTGTGCTCTCCGCCGAGCAGATCACCCAGTACGGCGTCAGCGGCCCCATCGCCCGCGCCTCGGGCGTCGATTTCGACCTGCGCCGCGACGAGCCGTACCTGGCCTACTCCGAGCTGCCCGTCAAGGTCGTCACCCGCGGCGCCGGCGACTGCCACGCCCGCTTCGAGGTACTGCTCAACCAGCTCAAGGTCTCGCTCGACCTGGCCGACGCCTGCGTCGACCGCCTGCGCTCGCTGCCTCCAGGGCCGATCAACCAGCGGCTGCCCAAAGTGCTGAAGGTGCCCGAGGGGCACACCTACGCCTGGACCGAGAACCCGCTCGGCATCAACGGCTACTACCTGGTCTCCAAGGGAGACAAGACCCCGTGGCGGCTCAAGCTGCGCTCCGCGTCGTACAGCAACGTCCAGGTGCTGCGCGAGATGCTGCCCGGCCACCTGGTCGCCGACATGGTCGCCATTCTCGGCTCGATGTTCTTCGTCGTGGGTGACATCGACAAGTGACCACCACCCCATCCGACCAGCAAGCAAGCGTCGAACGCGACAAGTACGTCGACTGGCTGCGCGCCCTGAGCCTGATCGTCGTGGTCGTCTGGCACTGGGCGTTCACGATCCTGGAATGGAAGCCGCACGGCCCCGAGCCGACCAGCCCGCTCGGCTTCACCTCCGGGCTGTGGATCCTCACCTGGCTGCTGCAGGTGCTGCCGCTGTTCTTCTATGTCGGCGGCCACGTGCACCTGCTGTCCTGGCACCGGGCCAAGCAGCGCGGCGTCGGCATCGGCGCGTTCGTCTGGCGGCGCATCCGCGCCCTGGCCTCGCCGGCGTTGTTCCTGTCCGGCGTGTGGATCGCCATCGGGGCCTTCGTCACGCTCACCTTCCACGTCGACTGGATGTGGCGGGTGGTGCTGCTGGTGCTCAGCCCGCTGTGGTTCCTCGGCGTCTACCTGGTGCTGATCGCGCTGCTGCCCGTGGCCCTGTGGCTGCACCGCCGCTACGACGTGCTGGCCCTGATCTGGCTCGGCGGCGCCGTCCTGGTCGTCGACGTGTTCCGCTTCCGGTACGGGATCGAGTGGGCCGGCTGGCTCAACATGCTCCTGGTCTGGGGCCTGGCCCACCAGGCCGGGTTCTTCTACGACCGCGTCGTCATCCTGCCCAGACGCTACGACATCGCCGTGCTCTGGACCGGCCTGTTCGCCCTGTTCGGCCTGGTCTACTCGGGCATCTACCCGGGCTCGATGGTGGGCGTGCCCGGCGACAAGTGGTCCAACATGGCGCCGCCCACGTTCGTCATCGTCGCGCTGCTGCTGTTCCAGATCGGGCTGGTCGAGGTGTTGCGGCCGTCGATGGAGCGCGTCCTGGAGCGCCCCGGCTGGCGCCGGGTCAACGGCTTCATCAACCGGTACGCGCTGCCGCTGTTCCTGTTCCACACCACCGGGATGGCCATCGCCCTGGGGTTGTCGTGGTGGCTGTTCGGCACGCTGGGCACGAAGATCCCGCCTGACCTCAAATGGTGGCTGGAGCGGCCCATCGCCATCATCGGCCCGCTCATCTGCACCCTTCCCGTCATCTACCTCTTCGGCCGCCGCAAGCCTCCTGTCAGGCAAAAGCAGGACAGGAAGGTGGGCGGCTCCGTAGGCTCCTAGCCATGGCCAACATCGACTTCCCCGCCAACGCCGAAGACGAGCGGATCATCCGCCGCGCCCTTCGGGAAGGCGAACGGCCGAGTGACGTGATCCGCCGCTCGCTGCGCCTGCTGCAGCGCGAGATGTGGCGCGAGCGCCTCAGCACGGGGACGCGTCCCGCCGCGGAAGACCTGTCAGGCGAGCGTTAGTCGCGCTTGCGCTCGTCAGGTTCCTTCGGGATGCGGCAGGCGTGCTCCAGGTAGAGGGCGGCGCAGATGAGCACCACGCAGGCCACGAACGAGCCCGTCGCGAGGAAGAACTCACGCCGCGGGGTCTCCCGGTCGAGGAGCTGCATCGTGTAGAGGGCGAACCCGGCGAACAGCCCGGCGAAGGCAGCCCCCGCGTACGCCGACGCCTTGCCCAGGGCCGCCAGCCGGGCCACCGACAGCGGCTCGACCGGCTTGGTGTCGGGCTTCCTGGCGATCCTGGCCTTGGTCGCCCAGGCGCTGTAGCCCTCGCCGATGGCCAGCAGCAGCACCGTCGGGATCGCGGTCCACGGCAGGAGGGGCAGCTCCGAGTACATGGGCCTGATCACCGCCCACGTGAGCAGGGCGACCGCGATGACGATGCCGACCAGCCGGCCGGGGTGGGTGGGCTTCAACTTCAATCCGGCCTCTGCAGTTTCAGATCGTCGCGGCGGCGCACCCCCTGCGTGTCGAGCCCCTTGAGGAGCTCGGACACCGGGCCGTGCCCCGGCACCTTGGCCTGCGCGTCGACGTCGGACCATGGCACCAGCACGAACGCCCGCTCGTGCGCCATCGGATGCGGCAGTCTCAGATCGGGGTCGTCGCAAACGGTCTCGCCCACCACGATCAGGTCGATGTCGAGCGTACGCGGCCCCCAGCGCTCGTCGCGAACCCGGCCGAAGGCGTCCTCGACGCTCAGCGCCCGTTCGAGCAGCGCGCGCGGCTCCAGGTCGGTCTCGGCGATCACGATCGCGTTCAGGTAGGGCCTCTGGCCCGGCGGGCCGCCGACGGGATCGGTCTCGTAGACGGGCGACGCCTTGACGAACTCCAGCCCCGGCGCGTCGAACAGGACGTCGAGGGCGCCCTGCAAGGTCTGGAACCGACGCCCCAGGTTACTGCCCAGAGCGAGGACGAGCTTCATGTGCGGCTCCGCTCGATAGTCACGACCACGTCGTCGAACGGCAGCGGGATCGGCGCCGCCGGTTTGTGCACGCTCACCTCGACCCTGCCCACCAGCTCGCTGGCCAGGCAGACGTCGGCCAGGCGCTGCGCGAGCGTCTCGATCAGCGCCACGGGCTCGCCCGCCACGACCTCGGCCAGCGCCTGCGCCAGCTCCCCGTAGTGGACGGTCTTGGTGAGATCGTCGCCGGCCGCGGCCGGTGACGTGTCGAGGAACAGCGTCGCGTCGATCACGAACTCCTGGCCGAGCTCCCGCTCGGCGGCGAGCACGCCGTGTCTGCCCCTGACCCGCAGACCCTTGAGAGCGATGCGATCAGCGCTCAAGCTCGCCTTCCTCCTCCTCGTCGTCATCCCCCTGCAGCACCGGCGAACCGTGGTGCATCCACAACCGCCAGCCCTGCGAGGTGCGGATGTAGACGTTGCTGGCCACCACCTTGCCCGCGGCGAAGCTGGACTCGCCCTCCTCGCCGGCGGTGAGGATGTTCTCCACACAGGTGAGAACGGCCACGTCACCCAGCACCGTCGTGTTGACGTCGGTCAGCACGAACTGGATGTAGGTGGTGTTGGCCATGATCAGGGCCCAGGACCGCAACACCTCGGAGCGGCCCGTCAGCAGGGTCCAGCCCGGGTGGACACAGCTCACCTGCTCGTCCGCGGTGTCTTCTGCCCAGATCTCGGTCATCTTGTCGAGATTGGCGTTCTCGATCGAGGTGTAGAACTCCTGGTTGACCGTCTCGATCGCGGCGGTGTCGACGCTCATGTGCCTGCTCTCTTCCATGCGGCCGCCACGCGCACGGCATCGGCGTTGGGACCTACCTCGTGGACGCGGACGCACCAGGCGCCGGCCCGCGCGGCCAGCGCCGTGACGGCCAGCGTGGCGGCGTCGCTGCGGCTGAACGGCCGTGGCGTGCCGTCGGGGCCGGCCAGCAGCCGCCCCAGGAAGCGCTTGCGCGACGCCCCGATGAGCAGCGGGAAGCCCATCTCGGCCAGGTCGGGGATGCCGGCCAGCAGCGCCCAGTTGTGATCGGCGTTCTTGGCGAAGCCCAGGCCGGGGTCGACCACGATCTGCTTCTCCGTGACGCCCTCCGCCAGCACCAGATCGACCCGCTTGCTCAACTCCTCACGCACCTCGGTGACCACGTCGGCATAGACGGCCCGGGAGTACATGTCATGGCTGTGGCCCCGCCAGTGCATCACCACGTAGGTGACGCCGGTCGCGGCCACCACGCGGGGCATCTCGGGATCGGCCAGGCCGCCGCTGACGTCGTTGACGAGCCGGGCGCCCGCCTCGACCGCCGCCCTGGCCACCTCGGCCCGCATGGTGTCGACGCTGACCGCCACCCCCTCGGCGGCCAGCGCCCTGATCACCGGGACGACCCTGGCCAGCTCTTCCTCCAGCGAGACACGGGCGGCACCGGGGCGGGTGGACTCACCGCCCACGTCGACGAGGTCGGCACCCTCCTCGACCAGCTCCAAGCCGTGCCGGATCGCGGCCGCCTCGTCGAACCACAGGCCGCCGTCGGAGAACGAATCGGGCGTCACATTGACCACACCCATGACGAGGCACCGCTCCGCATCGTGCGGCACATTGATGGGCGCGCTAGTCATGGGCCAAGCCTAGGCGCTCCCCCACACCTGCTGACATCTCGGGTCCCCAGTTGTGGATAACGATCCTTACCTGCCGAGGATGAGCGCCATCGCCTCTGAACGGGTCTTGTCGCTGGTGCGGAAGTCGCCGCGGACGGCCGAGGTCACGGTCTTGGCGCCCGGCTTGCGTACGCCCCGCATCGTCATGCACAGATGCTCCGCCTCGACCACCACGATCGCCCCGCGCGGCTCCAGCACCCGCATGAGCGCGTCGGCGATCTGGGACGTCATGCGCTCCTGGACCTGCGGGCGGCGGGCGAACACGTCCACCAGGCGCGCCAGCTTCGACAAGCCCGTCACCTGGCCCCGGTCGTTGGGGATGTAGCCCACGTGGGCCAGCCCGTGGAAGGGGACCAGGTGGTGCTCGCAGGTCGAGTAGACCTCGATGTCCCTGACCAGCACCATCTCGTCGTGATCGACGTCGAACACCTTGTTGAGCACGTCTTCAGGAGCCTGGCCGAGCCCCGAATACTGCTCGGCCATCGCCCTGGCGACGCGGGCGGGCGTCTCGAGAAGGCCGTCGCGGTCGGGATCCTCGCCGATGGCGCAGAGGATCTCGTGGACGGCCTTCTCGATCCGACCAAGATCAACTTGGTGCTGCGTCACGCGGATTCTCCGGACGGGAGGGCGTCCTGGTGGCCCCCCGGGGTGAGCGAACCGTTGGCCGACTGCTCCTTCGGCGTCAGGATCGGCGGACGGTCGGAGGGAAGCCGCTTGCCGTAGCCCGCGTAGGACGGGCGGTGCGCCTTGACGACCACGGGCGCGAAGATGCCCAGCACCTGGTCGCGGGAGAGGGTCTCCTTCTCCATGAGCTCCAGCACCAGATTGTCGAGCACGTCGCGGTATTCGACCAGGATGTCCCAGGCCTGGTCGTGCGCCGTCTCGATCATCCGGCGGACCTCCTCGTCGATCGAGGAGGCGATCTTCTCGGAGTAGTCGCGCTCGTGGCCCATCTCGCGGCCGAGGAAGACCTCCGCCTGGCCGCTGCCGAACTTACGGGCGCCGAGCTGCTCGCTCATGCCGTACTCGGTGACCATGCGGCGGGCGACGGCCGTGGCCTTCTCGATGTCGTTGGAGGCGCCGGTGGTGGGCTCGTGGAAGACGAGCTCCTCCGCCGCGCGGCCGCCGAGCAGCATCGCGAGCTGGTCCATCATCTCCGACCTGGTGGCCAGGAACTTGTCCTCCATCGGCAGCGTCATCGTGTAACCGAGGGCGCGTCCGCGTGACAGGATCGTGATCTTGTGGACCGGGTCGGAGTTGGGTAGCGCGTGCGCCACCAGCGCGTGACCGCCCTCGTGATAGGCGATCATCTTCTTCTCCTTGTCGGACATGACCCGCGTCTTGCGCTCGGGCCCTGCCATGACACGGTCGATCGACTCCTCAAGGGTGTCCATCGTGATCAGCTTCTGGTCGGCCCGCGCGGTGAGCAGGGCCGCCTCGTTGATCACGTTGGCCAGGTCGGCGCCGGTGAACCCGGGGGTGCGGCGCGCGATCACGTCGAGGTCGACGTCGGGGGAGAACGGCTTGCCGCGGCCGTGGACCTTGAGGATGCCCTTACGGCCCTCGAGGTCGGGCCTGTCGACGGTGACCTGCCGGTCGAAACGGCCCGGGCGCAGCAGCGCCGGGTCGAGGATGTCGGGCCGGTTGGTCGCGGCGATGAGGATCACGCCGCCCTTGACGTCGAAGCCGTCCATCTCGACGAGCAGCTGGTTGAGGGTCTGCTCGCGCTCGTCGTGACCGCCGCCCAGGCCGGCGCCGCGGTGGCGGCCGACGGCGTCGATCTCGTCGATGAAGATGATCGCCGGGGCGTTCGCCTTCGCCTGCTCGAACAGGTCGCGCACACGCGAGGCGCCGACGCCGACGAACATCTCGACGAAGTCGGAACCGGAGATCGAGTAGAACGGCACACCGGCCTCGCCGGCGACCGCGCGGGCGAGCAGCGTCTTGCCGGTACCGGGCGGGCCGTACAGGAGCACGCCCTTGGGAATCTTGGCGCCGATCGCCTGGAACTTGGCCGGGGCCTGCAGGAACTCCTTGATCTCCTGGAGCTCCTCGATGGCCTCGTCGGCGCCCGCGACGTCGGCGAAGGTGGTCTTGGGGGTGTCTTTGGTGATGAGCTTGGCCTTGGACTTGCCGAAGTTCATCACCCGCGAGCCGCCGCCCTGCATCTGGTTCATGATGAACAGGAAAAGCAGCACGATGAGAACGATCGGCAGGAAGCTGATCAGGATGCTGACCAGCAGGTTTTCCTGCGGCACCTCGGTGGCGAAGCTCTTGGTCTTGCCCGCCTGGACCTGAGCCTGGAGTTCGTCGGTCAGCTTGCCGCCGTAACCGGTGACCCAGTCGGACTGGATGAGCTTCGCCGGGGCGTCGCCCGGCTTGACCACGACCGGGTTGGTCAGGGTCAGCTCGATCCTGTTGTCCTTGTCAATGATCTTGGCGCTGCTGACGTTTCCGGTCCGAATCTGCTGGAGAACCGTGGACGTGTCGGCCTGCTTGAAATTTCCCCCGCCGCTCCATAGCTGGGTGACGAGAAGGAGCAGCACGACGATGCCCAGGATCCACAGCAGTGGCCCACGTGTAAATCGCTTGAGATCCATCCGATGCGGAACCCCTTGCGGGCCCGTCCCTTCCTGCCCATGGCCTGGAACCCCGGGCTGGCCCGGGGCCGCGGCATCCGACACCGCGACTTCTGACTACCCGAAGGGGACGCGAGGTCACCCTCCCGGAGTCCGAAGGTACACCGGTAGCGCGCACGGAGGGACCGCCCGCTACAACCGGCCTTGCCTTATCAACGTACGTCACCATGCGCGATGTTCCCGGCGACAGCCGGGATTGCTACTTATAAACGTGCGGCGCGAGAGTGCCGATGAACGGGAGGTTCCTGTATCTCTCCGCGTAGTCAAGACCGTAACCGATCACGAACTCGTTGGGAATGTCGAAGCCCACGTATTTGACGTCGATCGGCACCTTCACCGCGTCGGGTTTGCGCAGCGCCGTGCAGATCTCCAGCGAGGCCGGATCGCGCGACTTCAGGTTTTCCAGCAGCCAGTGCAGGGTCAGGCCGGAATCGATGATGTCCTCGACGATCAGCACATGGCGGTTCATGATGTCGGTGTCCAGGTCTTTCAGCACGCGTACGACCCCGGACGACCTGGTGCCCGCGCCGTACGACGACACCGCCATCCAGTCCATCTGCACGGGCACGTGCAACGCCCTGGCCAGGTCGGCCATCACCATGACCGCGCCCTTCAACACCCCCACGAGCAGCAGGGACTTGCCCGCGTAATCCTCGTCAATCCGCCCGGCAAGCTCTTTGATCTTGGCCTGGAGCTCGTCCTCGGGAATGAGCACGTTCTCAAGGTCCTTGCCCATGTCGGCAGCGTCCACCTGTGGTTCCTTACGGGATGGGACTGATGGCGAGTATCAGGGTGCCATACCGCCGGAAGGCGGTCAGACCCCCTGGCAGGTCGATCGCCTTCTGCCCGTGCCACCGCGTGACCAGCCGGTCCACAGCCAGTACATGAGCGGCCGACAAAACGCCGGAAGGGGCGCCGGCGGTAATGGCCGCGCGCCTGATAACCCGCCGCCTGACGGCGTCGGGGAGCTTTTCGAGCTCCGGAACGGCGAGGGTCACATGGGTCACCGAGTCGCCGATATCGCTTAGAGCGCAATTCTGGAACGCCGATTCCGCCCATTGGTCGAGGGCGTCGGCGTCCTCCCGGGCCAGCCCCGCGGTCCTCGCCAGCGCCTCCGCCACCCCCGGGCCGAGCTCCTCCTCCAGAACGGGCAGAACCCTCGTCCTCACCCTGACCCTCCTGAAGCGGGGGTCGTCGTTGTGAGGGTCGTTCCAGGGGTCGAGGCCCAGCGCTTCGCAGGCGCGCACCGTGGTGGACCTCGGGATCTCCAGGAACGGACGACGGTAACGACCTGCCCTGGCGGCCATGCCCGACAACGAACGGGGGCCACTGCCCCTCGCCAGGCCCAGCAGGACCGTCTCGGCCTGGTCGTCCCTGGTGTGGCCCAGCAACACCGTCGCCGCCCCCAGCCTGTCGGCCGCCTCGGCCAGCGCCGCATACCTGGCGTCCCTGGCAGCCGCCTCCGGGCCGCCCCGCGTCCCCACCGTGACGGTGAGCACCTCCACCGGGGCCAGCTTCAGCCCTTCCGCCAGGGCCTTGACCGTCTGGGCCCGTTCGGCCGAACCGGGCTGGAGCTGGTGATCCACGGTCAGCAGGCCCGCCCTCAGGCCCATCCGGGGGGCCACGAACGCCAGCGCCGCCGCCAGGGCCAGCGAATCGGCTCCCCCGCTGCACGCCGCCACCACCAGGGCGTCCCGATCCAGGTCCGCCAGGGCTTCCCGCACTGCCCTGCGAACGTCGGCTACGGCTGGATGTGGACCCACGCCTGCCATTCTCCCGGCTCCCACCACCACCGCACGCACCTGAGCCACCCTCGAGCGACCCCTTGGACCGAGTCGCACCGCGATAGGACCCACCAGTGAGCCGGGGGTGGCCGGAGTGCCTCCAGGGCAGGGTGGGCAACGGCCCGGCCGAAGCGGTTGGCGGCTCCCCGGGGTGGGGAGCCGGTGGTGGGGTCAGGCGGGCAGGGCCGGGGTGCCGATGACGCGGTTGATCCAGGAGTCAGGGTCGGAGATCTCCGGGGTGGTCGGCAGCGTCTCCGGCGACGTCCAGACCTTGTTGAATCCGTCCATCCCTACTCGATCCACCACAGCGTGCACGAAGGCCGACCCCTCCGCGTACTGCTTCATCTTGATCTCGATCCCCAGCAGCTTCCGCACCGTGCGGTCGAGCCGGGAGCCGCCCTCGCGCCGCTGCGCGAACTTGCCGCGGATCTCGGCCACCGTGGGCACCACCGACGGCCCCACCGCGTCCATGACGTAGTCGCCGTGGCCCTCCACGAGGGTCATGACGGCCGTCAGGCGGTCGAGGATCTCCTTCTGCCCTGGCGACTGGATGGCGTCGATCAGGTTGCCTTCGCCGCCGCGCACCACGTCGGCCACCGTGTCGGCGGCGTTGCGGAGGCGTTCGAGGAGGGTGGGCAGGTCGAGGTCGGAGGCGAGCAGGAACTCGGTCATCTGCGCGCGGACGTACTCGCGCAGCCACGGCACCCCCGTGAACTGCACCCGGTGGGTCTCCTCGTGCAGGCACACCCACAGGCGGAAGTCGTGGGGATCGACGCCCATCTCGCGTTCCGCGTGGACGATGTTGGGGGCGACGAGCGTCAGGCGGCCGACCGCCTCCTGGCCCGTGGGGTCGGGCGGGAGGAACAGCTCGTACTGGCCGAGGACTCGCGAGGCGAGGAAGGCGAGCACGGCGCCGACCTCCACGCCCGTGATGCGGGAGCCCACCGCGGAGACGATGGCGGGCGGCACGTTGGGGCCGCTGCTCATGCGCTGTGTCAGCGGTTCGAGCACCACGCGGAAGCCCTCGACGTTCGCCTTGATCCAGCCCGGCCTGTCGACGATGGTCGCGGGCTGCGGCGCGGTCTCTGTGTGGATCTTGGTGAACTCGCGCACGTGGCCCTCGGCCTCACGTGACAGGGTGCGGAGCTCGGTGACGGCCTGTCTGGCCTCCTCCCGGCTCACCTGAGGACCGGGGCGCACCAGGCGCGTGCCGGTCGTGACGGCCAGATCCCAGTCGATCACCTGCATAACGTCCACCGTACGTGGTTCTCGTCATGGCTGCGAAGAAGCCGTCAGGGGGAATCCCGGGAAGCCGCCGCATGAGGGCGGCAGGCCCGGTCAGGAGCGGGCGACGATGGCGGCGAGCCGGTCGAGCACGGGCTCGGCGTTGACCGGCACCTGGTCGGCCATGAACGCGAACGTGACCAGCCGCCCGTCCTTGGTGGTGGCCAGCCCGGCCAGCGTGTTGACGTTGTTGAGCGTGCCCGTCTTGGCGCGGACCAGCCCCACCTGCCCCTTGCTGTCGCTGGCGACGAACCGCCGTCCGTTGCCCAGCGTGCCGGAGAAGCCCGCGATCGGCATGCCGGAGGCGATGGCGTGCAGGTCGGGGTAGTTGGGGGAGCCGGCCATGGCGATGATCTTGGCGAGCGCGTACGGGCTGATGCGGTTGCGGATGGACAGGCCGCTGCCGTCCGACAGGGAGGAGACGCCCTGGGCGGCGCCCAGCCTCTGCAGGACGGCGATCACGGCCTTTTCGCCTCCCGCGAACGACGCCTCCTGGCCCTCCTTGATGGCCACGTGCCGCATCAGGGCCTCGGCGTAGTCGTTGTCGCTCTGCGTCAGCGTGTGCTCGACCAGGGAGTAGAGCGGCGCGGAGTCCACCTTCGCCAGCTCGGGTGCGCCCGCGGCGGCCTTGCCCGCGCGTACGGACTTCGACACGGCGATGCCCTCCTTGTCCAGCAGCCTGGCGAAGGCGGCGGCGGCGTACTGGGGCGGGTCGGGGACGCGCGGCGCGTTGTAGCGGGGGTTCTGGCGGCCCTCGTCCATGGCGAGCGCGTGGACGGTGGCGACGTTGCCGTCGGGGATGTAGCTGGACTTCCAGCCCTGCGGAGTGGACGGTCCCGCGAAGAGCGAGGTGTCGTACGAGAGCGTGACCTTCTTCACGCCCTGCGACTTCAGCGTGGCCGCCGTACGCGCGGCCAGCGTGGCGAGGCCGGCCTGTTTGGGGTAGGTCGCCTTGGCAGAAGGGCCGGCGAGAAGCGGGTCGCCGCCGCCGACCAGGATGACGGTGCCGGGCCGCGCACCCTGCACGACCTTGGTGGACAGGCGGGTGTCGGGCCCCAGGGCGGCCAGCGCTGCGGCGCAGATGACGATCTTCGTGGTGGAGGCGGGGGTGACGGCGGTGTCGGCGCCGGAGGCGAAGATCCGCTCGCCGGTCGCGGCGTCGAGTACGACCGCACCGACCCGGTCGCCGATGGCTTTGTCACCCAGGGCACGGGTGAGCTGCTGCGTCAAAGTACCCTTAGTCGGGAGAGGTCCGTCCCCTGACCTCACCGGGAGCTGGGCCAGCACAGGCCCCGAGGTGATCACGGGGATGGAAGGAGACCCATCCGGCGGAGACGCCGTCGGCTCGGTCGGTGAAGGCCCGCCCGTCAACGCGCCCAGGCTGAAGCCGGTGGTCATCGCGTACACGCCGATGACGATCGTCAGCACCTGCAGCATGGCGAGAGTGACCAGCATCACCAACCGGTCGTGCCGAGCCACGTCGCCTGCCCTCTCTTGCTGTGTTCGCTTACGAGACATTAACGCCACCGGGGGCGCCCGGGGGCCTGAGCGGAGGAACCGCGGTGGAGTTCGACGTTGTCGTTGAGATTCCCAAGGGGCAACGGAACAAATATGAAGTGGACCACGAGACCGGGAAGATCAGGCTTGACCGGCTCCTGTTCACCTCCACGCAGTACCCCGCCGACTACGGCTTCATCGAGCACACCCTCGGCGAGGACGGCGACCCGTTGGACGCGCTGGTGCTGCTGCAGGAGCCGACGTTCCCCGGCTGCTACATCACGTGCCGGGCGGTCGGCATGTTCAGGATGACCGACGAGAAGGGCGGCGACGACAAGGTCCTGTGCGTGCCGTCCACCGACCCGCGGATGCACCACATCCAGGACATCCACCACGTGTCGGAGTTCGACCGGCTGGAGATCCAGCACTTCTTCGAGGTCTACAAGGACCTGGAGCCCGGCAAGTCCGTCGAGGGCGCCAACTGGGTGGGCCGCATCGAGGCGGAGGCCGAGATCGAGCGTTCCTTCCGCCGGGCCAAGGAAGAGGGGCACCACGGGCACTGACCCGTCATTGGGGCCTGGTGGCGCCCACCAGGTCCCCCCTCCAGATCGAGGCGACCCGCACCACGTCGCCGGTCTGCGGCGCGTGCACCATCTGGCCTCGGCCGACGTAGATGCCGACGTGGTGGATGGTGCCGGGGTCGTCGCTGATGTGGCCGAAGAAGAGCAGGTCGCCGCGGCGGAGCTGGTCGAGCGGCACGTGCGGTCCTGACGTCCACTGGGTGCCCGTCCAGTGGTCGATCCGTACGCCGACCCTCTCCCAGGCCCGCATCGTCAGCCCCGAGCAGTCGTAGGTCTCGGGGCCGTCGGCGGCCCACACATACGGCTTGCCGAGCTGGGTGAGCGCCCAGTTGGCCGCCACGTCCCCCATGGCCGAGCCGCCGGAGACCAGCCCGGCCAGTGACAGCGCCTGGGCCCGCCGCCTGGCCATGAGCTGGGCGCGGGTGCGGGCCGCGTCCACCCGGCGCTGGAGGGTCTCCGTCTGGGCCCGCAGCTGCGTGGTGTCGCGCTGCTGCCTGGCCACGGCGGCCTCGGCGGCGGCCTTGGCCAGCCCGGCGCGTTCCGAGGCGGCCTGCTGGGCCGCGTACGCGTTGACGGCCTGCGTCCGCAGGATGGCCGCGACCTGCTGGGCGTCGCGCATCCCTGACAGGACCGCCGCCCGTTCCCCGCCGAGCTGCCCGAGCACGCCCATCCGGTGGAGGAAGCCCTCTTTGTCGCCCCGGTCGAACATGAGGCCGATGACCGGGTCCATCATCGTCAGCGTGCTGTAGCTCTCGGCCGCCAGCAGCACGACGCCCTGGCGGACCCGTTCCACCTCGGCGTCGGCGGCCGCGAGCCGCGCCCTGGCCTGCTCGTGGACCTCCTGGGCCTGGCGCAGCCGGACGAGTTCGCCGTTGTACGCCTCCACCAGCCGCTCGACCTGGGCCGCCAGCTCATCGAGCCGCGACTGCGCCGTGACCAGCTCGGCGGTCGCCCCGGCCAGCGCCTTCGAACGATCCCGCACGGCCTGGCGGGCCCGCTTCACCTCGCGTGAAGACGGGTGGTGCGGGTCGGCCTCGACCGGCGGGCACAAGGCGACGATCAGGCAGCACGCGAGCAGCCCGGCCCGAAATGTGCGCATTGATCCCCCCGGCAACGCTGGTGACTCTATGCACACAGTTCCCGGTGATTCACTCACGTAACGTAATTGAGCGAGGTTTGGAGATCAGCAGCCCGAGTCGCAGGGATCAGCGGGCCGCCGGCGAGGCGGTGGGCTCCTCGCTCGGCGCGGGGGTGGGCGTCTGCGTCGGGGTGGTGGGCGTCTGCGTCGGGGTCTGCGTCGGAGTGGGCGTGGGAGTCGGCCTCGGCGTGGGGCAGGGCGTGCGGGTGCGGGTGGGGGTGGGATCGGGCGGGCCCGGCTCGCCCCCCGGCGTCGGGTCGGCGGGCTTGGGCTCCCCAGACGGCCCGGACGGCCTCGGCGGCTGCTGCGACGGCGTGGGGCCGCCCGCGGGCGTGCTGCGTCCCGGCCCGGGAGACGGTACGACCTGCGGTGGCGCGAGCGTGGTGGCACCCGTCACGCCGATCGGCCGGGTGCCCCTGCTGTCGAGAGAGGGATCCGCGGTCACCGGCACGTCAGGGGGCTCGGACTGCCAGGGGAGCCGGATGCCGGGCGGCTCCCCTGTCGCCGGGAACGCGGCCGTCGCCACCGCCGACGCACCGCCGCCTTCCCTGCCGATCTGCTGGAAGATCATCGCTATCGCCACCACGGCCGCGACCGCCGCCAGCGCGCCCGCCACCGCCTGAGGCCACTTGCGAACGCTCTTGCCGGCGGGAACGGGAAACCCGGCCGCGCCCAAAACCCCCGTACGCCTGGCGACGTAACGGCGGTACGGCAGCAACTCGGGGTCGACGAAGCAGCTCATCACCCTGATCCGCAACGCCTCGGGCAGCACGGCCTTCGGCAGCAGCTCGAAGACCTTGGCGACCGACACCTCGCGGACGCGGTGGGGCGCGCAGACCTCGCACCTCGGCAGGTGTTTGACCAGGTGCTCGCGCATGTCCTGGGTCAGCTCGCCGGAGAAGCCGCTCAGGATGCGGGCCCTGCGCGGACAGTCGTAGGGGCCCTTCCTGGCCAGGATCTCGGCGGTGATCGCGTCGCGCAGCCGTTCGCGGGCCTCGTCCTGGGCCTGCTCGACCTGGCGCGCGGGGAGGCCGAGCACCTGGGAGAGCTCGTGGGCGGGCAGGTCGTGCCGGTAGGTGAGCTCCAGCACCTCGCGGTCGGCGAGCGGCAGACCGAGGACGGCGTTCCAGGCCATGATCCGCAGGTCGGCGTCGGCGGGGTCGTCCAGCGGCGGCGCCTGCGCCAGTGCCTCGGCGGCGCCGGGCGGGTCGGCGGACCTGCGGCGCAGGCATTCGATCCTGGCCAGCGCGTACAGCCAGGCGCCGAGGCGGCCGGGGTCGGACAGGGCGCCCACGTGCGCCTCGGCGGCGATCAGCGTGTCGCGCAGGGCCACCTGGGCGCTTTCCGCGCTCAGCAGGAGGGACCAGCAGTATCGGTAGACACTCTCCGCGTAGGCGTCGTAGAGCGCGGGCATGGCGCCCGGATCATGGGCGCGGAGTGCTTCGACCAGAACGCGGTCATTCATGTGACCGAGGGTAATGGATTAGTAACTAGTAGTTCTACCGATTCCCGGCCGATGGTGTCTCTTGTCGGTAACAAGGCCGGGAATCCTCGTCCAATTTTTATGGATTTAGCGTAGTGAATTACTCTTTGTGCTCAGAAACGATCTGCGTACTCCGGTCCACCTCGAACGGCGCGCCCGTCGGCTTGACCGTGTGCACCGGAACCGCCCCGCTGAGCGCGAGGTCATCGAAGGGCCGCCCCGTGGACCCCCAGGTCCTCGCCGTGACCTCGGTCTTGGCCACCACGGACCCGGCGGGCAGCCCGGCCACGGTGAGAATGAACCGGGGCGGGCTGCCCGCCTTCACGTCGTCCACGAAGGTGCTGCCGCCCCCGAGCAGTTTGCCCGCCTTGTCGCGTAGCAGCGCGTTCACGACCAGGCTGCTGGCCGCCACTTGATAAGGATTCCCGACATAGCCGGTAATAAGGTACGAGCCATCTTTTTGGCGCAATGTCTGGACTCGGGTGATCGGAAAACGCTGAAAGGCCGACGGAATACGCGCCGCGGGCCGCCACTGCGCCGGGCGGTACTGGATGGTCACCTTGGCCGGCTTCTCCACGGCGGCCGCCTGGCCGGTGAAGGCCAGCGAGCCGCCCGGCGGCACGGCGTCGAGCGGCTGGTCCATCCTGACCACCTCGGTGCCCTTGGCGTCGCGGCCCACGATCGTGGCCACCACGTGCTCGCCGAAATGCCACGGGTTGGCGTTGCTGAGCACGCCGGCCCAGCTCACGGCGTACCCGTCGGCGGACTTGACGATGGTGGAGACCTGCTCCTTCAGTGCGAGCGGCTTGAGCTCCTGAGCGGGCTGCTCCTCAGGCGTGCACCCAGTGAGGCAGATCGCCCCGAGTGCCCCTAGTGCGAGGACGCTGACAATTCGACTGTGCGGGATCACTTTGCCGTGATAACCCGTGCATGGGCACGGATGGCAGAGGACACGCGCCAGCCGTACCAAGTCTTTAACGGGGACGGACGACCCTGGCCTCGTCCCAAACGGGCTCCGGTGACTCGTAGACCGTGCCATCGGAGCCGAAGACCAGGTAGCGGTCGAAGTCGGCGGCGAACCAGCGGTCGTGGGTGACCGCCACGACCGTGCCGTCGAACGCGTCGAGCCCCGACTGGAGCGCCTCGGCGCTGGCCAGGTCGAGGTTGTCGGTCGGCTCGTCGAGCAGCAGCAGCGTGGCCCCCGACAGCTCCAGCAGCAGGATCTGCAGACGCGCCTGCTGCCCGCCGGAGAGCGTGTCGAAGCGCTGCTCGGCGATCAGCCCCGCCAGCTCGTAGCGGGCCAGCGCCTTCATGGCCTCGTTCTTGAGCTTGGCGTGCTCGGCCATGACGATCTCGACCGGCGTGCGGCCGAACAGGTCGGGCCGGGCGTGGGTCTGGGCGAAGTGGCCCGGCACGACGCGGGCACCCAGCCTGGCGACGCCCTCGCAGGCGATCGGCTCGCCGGCCAGCAGGCGCAGGAAGTGGGATTTGCCCGAGCCGTTGGAGCCGAGCACCGCGACGCGCTCGCCGTACCAGACCTCCAGGTCGAACGGCCTCATCAGGCCGGTGAGCTCCAGTTCCTCGCAGATGACCGCGCGCTTGCCGGTGCGCCCGCCCTTGAGGCGCATCGTGATGTTCTGCTCGCTCGGGGCCACCTCGGGCGGCCCCGCCTCCACGAACTTGCGCAGCCGCGTCTGGGCGGCGTGGTAGGCGGCGGCCATGCCGTCGTTGTACCTGGCCTTGTTCTTGAGCATGTTGACCAGGGCCTTGAGCTTGGCGTGCTCTTCGTCCCAGCGCCTGCGCAGCTCGTCGAGCCGCTCGTTGCGGGCCTTGCGGGCCTCACCGTACGTGGCGAACCCGCCGCCGTGGATCCAGATGTTGCCCGACTCGACGGTGACGATCCGGTCGGCGGCGTTCGCCAGGAGCTGGCGGTCGTGGCTGACCAGCAGGACGGTCTTGGGCGTCTCGTTGAGCTGCTGCTCCAGCCACTCCTTGCCGGGCACGTCGAGGTAGTTGTCGGGCTCGTCGAGCAGCAGCGTCTGGTCGGGGCCGCGCAGCAGCGCCTCAAGGACGAGCCGTTTCTGCTCGCCGCCCGACAGCGTGGCCACGTCACGATATTTCACCCGGTCGTACGGCACGCCGAGCGCGGCCACCGTACAGGTGTCCCAGAGCACCTCGATGTCGTAGCCGCCGGCGTCGGTGTAGTCGCTGATGGCCTGCGCGTAGCGGAGCTGCGTGCGCTCGTCGTCGCGCTCCATCATCGCCAGCTCGCAGTCATCCAGCCGCTCGGCCGCCTGCCGCACGGCCGGAGGGGCGACGCCGAGCAGCAGGTCGCGCACGCTGCTGCCGTCGCGCACGCTGCCGATGAACTGCCGCATCACGCCCAGCCCGCCCGAGCTGGCCACGCTGCCGTCGACCGGCTGCAGGTCGCCGGCGATCAGGCGCATGAGCGTGGTCTTGCCCGCGCCGTTGGGCCCGACGAGCGCGGCCTTGACGCCCTCGCCGATCCTGAAGGACACGTCGTCGAGCAGCGGCCGCCCGTCAGGCAGCACGTACGTGAGATGTCCTATTTCGACGTGACCCATGTCCGCAGGGTAGCGGCAGGCTCTCAGCCGGGTCACCCGGATTTCCGGCTCAGGTGTTTCACCCCGCGCCCTCAACAGCGGTGAGGCGATCGGCGGGAAACCCTGGACAGTAAGTGATCTAATGACTAGAACTGTAGGGAGCCCCCTCCCCCAAGGAACCGGTGATGACGCGATTCCGCTCCGCCCTCGCCCCCCTCGCCATCGCGTTGATCGGCCTGACCGCCGCACCCCAGCCGTCCTGGGCCGCCCCACCCAAACCGGTCCCGTCGGCGGTGCAGGAGCAGCAGGTCACGACCGCCTCCGAGTGCGCCCCGGCCGTACGGGGCGCGACCACGAACGCCAGGCTCACCAGTCTGTTCACCACCTACGGCAACGACAACAGCCGCCTGGACGACTGGACGGGCGCCGACGGCACCTACTCGCTCAAGCTGCCCGGCGGCAAGGAGTTGTGGGTCTTCTCCGACACCTTCCTCGGCAAGGTCAACCCCGACGGCTCGCGGCCGCCGGTGGTCGAGGAGGGCGGCTCGACCGTGTTCCTGAACAACTCCTTCGCCGTCGAGCGCGACGGCAGGCTGTCCACGATCCACGACGGCACCGCCGCGAAACCGGCCGCCGTGATGCCGCCCCGCGACGAGAACCACTGGTTCTGGGCCGGTGACGCGACGCTGGCCGGGGGCGTCGTGGAGGTCACCTACCAGGAGTACGAGCGCTTCGGCACCGGCGCGTGGGACTGGCGCTGGCACAGGAACGTGGTGGCCAGGTTCGCGCCGGGACGGCTCGAAAAGCCGATCAGCGTGCACGACCTGCCGTCGGGGCACGGCGTCTCGTGGGCGTCCGCGGTGCTCAAGGACGGCGGCTACACCTACGTCTACGGCGTGGAGGACCTGGGCTCGCCCAAGTACATGCACCTGGCCAGGGTCAAGGGCGAGAGCCTGCTGGGCTCCTGGGAGTACCGCAAGGCGGACGGCACCTGGTCGCGGAACGAGGCCGACTCGGCGCGGGTGATGAGCGGGGTGGCGAACGAGTACAGCATCAGCAAGGTCGGATCCGGATATGTCCTGATCACGCATGACACGACCGAGGCCCTGAGCCCCAACATCGTGGCCTACTCCTCGTGCTCGCCGTCCGGCCCGTTCACCGGCAAGCAGCACGTCTACACGACCCCCGAGACCGGTGGGAACATCTTCACCTACAACGCCCACGCCCACCCCGACGTCAAGGGCGACGGGCTGGTCGTCTCGTACAACGTCAACAGCTTCGTCAACACGGACCACTATCGGGACGTGTCCATCTATCGACCGAGATTTCTGGATGTGACCTTCCAGTGAGACGGAACTGGGCGGCCCGCCTGCGGCACGTCACCATCGACGGGCTGCGGGCGGTCGTGCTGGAGAACGAGCGGCTTCGCGTGACCGTCGTGCCAGGCAAGGGCGGCGACGTGGTGGAGTTCCTGCACAAACCCACCGACACGGACTTCGTCTGGCTCTCCCCGCAGGGCCTGCGCGACCCGCGCGACCACCTCCAGGGCGCGGCCGACGACGTCGCCCAGTTCATCGACCACTACGAGGGCGGCTGGCAGGAGATCTTCCCCAGCGGCGGGGCCCCCAGCGAGTACCGGGGCGCGCGCCTGGCCCAGCACGGCGAGGTCTCCGGGCTGCCGTGGGAGTACGACGTCGTGGTCGACTCCGAGCAGGAGGTCGCCGTACGGCTGCGCGTCCGCACGCGGCGGCTGCCGTACCGGCTGGAGAAGACCTTCAGGCTGAGGTCCGGCACGGCCGCCCTGGAGATCGAGGGACGGGCCACGAACGACGCCGACCTGCCGCTGCACGCCATGTGGGGCCAGCACATCGTGTACGGCGCCCCCTTCCTGCGTCCAGGAGCCAGGATCCGGCTGCCGGAGGGCGTTCAGGTGATCCCGCACGAGACGGCGATCAACCCGCCGGCACGCCGGGTCAGGGCGGGCGGGCCGTGGCGGTGGCCGCTGGTGCCCGCCGACGGGGGCGGCCAGAGCGATCTGAGCGTGGTGCAGGAGCCGGGGTCGCCGAGCGACATCGTCTATCTGACCGGTTTCGACGAGGGTTGGTACGAGATCCTGACGGACGTGGGTATGCGTGTCGAGTGGGACGCGACGCTCCTGCCGTACCTGTGGATGTGGCAGGAGCTCGGTGCCTCCACCGGCTACCCCTGGTGGGGGCGGGCGTACACGGTCGGCCTGGAGCCGTTCTCCAGCATGCCGACCGACGGGCTGGCCGCGGCGGTCGCCAATGGCACGGCCCTGGTCCTTGAGCCCCACGAGACGAAGGTGTTGCGGTTGCGTGCGGAGGTACTGGCATGAGTGAGTTTTCCGGGAAGGTGGCGCTGGTCACGGGCGGCTCGATGGGGATCGGGCGGGCGGTCGTCGACCGGCTGGCCGACGGCGGGGCGTCGGTGGTGTTCTGCGGGGCCGACAAGGACGCGGCGCTCGACAGCGAGCACGTCACCGGGGTCGTCGCCGACGTGCGCAGGGCGGGCGACATGCGCGACCTGGTGGACCTGGCCGTGGCCAGGTACGGCGGGCTCGACATCGTCGTGACCTGCGCCGGCGTGCAGCGCTACGGCACGGTCGAGAACACCCCGGAGGACGTCTGGGACGAAGTCCTCGACATCAACCTCAAGGGCGTCTTCCTGACGTGCAAGGCGGCCGTCCCCCGGCTCAGGGCGCGCGGCGGCGGCTCGATCGTGATCATGTCGTCGGTGCAGGCGTTCTCGTCGCAGGCGCAGGTGGCCGCCTACACCGCGAGCAAGGCCGCGCTCAACGGCCTGACCAGGGCCATGGCGCTCGACCACGCGGCCGACGGCATCAGGGTCAACGTGGTCTGCCCCGGCTCTGTGGACACGCCGATGTTGCGCTGGGCGGCCGACCTGTGGCGGGGCGAGCTGTCGCAGGAGGAGCAGGTCAGGCAGTGGGGCCGGTCCCATCCGCTGGGCCGCGTGGGCCGGCCGGAGGAAGTGGCGGAACTGGTGGCGTTCCTGGCGGGGCCGCGCTCGTCGTTCATCACCGGAGCGGAGCACCGCGTGGACGGCGGCCTGCTGGCGCAGAATCCGGCCGCGCTTCCCGAATAGGCCACAAGTTCCTCTGGCCAATTACCAAGACTGGCAACAGTTGCGTCAACGCGACGAACTCCCAGGTCAATAGCCTGATACGTGTGGGTGCGGCGTGCCGGGCACGCGACCCTCACAAGGGCGCGCAGTCCCCTTTCGGGATCGGCGAGTCATGACGACTCGCAGTCGAATCGGCACGCTAAGTTACCGAAGTCGAAAACGACTCACCGATCGAGGAGAGACCTGTGAGGCTATCCAAAAAGGTCGCCGGAATCGCGGCCGCGGCGGCCGCGCTGTTCACCGTGGTCGTCCCCGCAACCGCCGCGGTGGCAAGCCCCCGGTCGACCTGCTACGGCGGTCGCGTCTGCCTGTATGCCGGTTTCGACTACAACCGCGGTCAGGTCGACCACTGGCGTGACTTCGTCGCCGACGACGTCAACCTGGAAGACAACAACTGGCTGAACTGGGACTTCAGCAATTCCTGGCACAGCATGAACAACGAGACCAGCTCCGTCAGGAACCGGGTCGGCTGCAGCGTCACCCTCTGGCAGCACCCGTATTACACGGGCGCGCACAGCACATTCACGCACAACTCGAACGACGGTTTCCTGTCCAACAACGCCGTCGGCAACAACCGCACCAGCTCAATCGACATCTGGTGCCGCTGAGAAATAACGGGAGTGCCGGTTTCCGGGCTTGGCCGCCGGAAACCGGCCGTCGCCGGCTCGTCGCGGGCGCGTTGCTGCTGGTCACCACCTCGGCCTGCGCCGCCGACGAGTCGCCGCGCCAGGCGCCGTCCAGGGGCATCACCTCGGTGTCACAGCTCGTGCTGCCGTTCGACGCGTACAAGACCACTCCCGAGCAGCGGGCCATTCTGGACAACGCCCACAACCATCTCGTCGTGCGATGCATGAGCAAGCAGGGCATCGCCATCAAGCCACCCGCGCAGAACAAGCAGGACCTCGCCGCGCGCGACCCCGGCAACTCCCGCCGTTACGGCGTCGCCGACACCGAGGTCGCCAAGCGCAACGGCTACCACCTGGCCAGTTCGACCGCGCCCGACACGACCACCGCCTGGGCGGAAAAGCTGCCCAAGCCCGCCCGCCACCGCCTGTACGGCACCGCCACCCAGCAGGGCTGTGTGGACCACGCCACGTCCACCATGGACAAGGGCGCGCGCAAGGCCGACTGGCCGTGGTTGTCACTGCAGGACTCGCTCACGCTGGAGCAGGCCGCCAAGCACCCGTCCGTCATCGAGGCCATGAAGCGCTGGCAGTCGTGCATGAGCGGGCAGGGCCACTCCTATCCGGATCCCGAGGCGGCCATCGCCGACAGCCGCTGGAACCTGGAGAAGCCGGACGTGACCGAGGACGAGAAGCAGACCGCGATCACCGACACACGGTGCAAGTGGTCGTCGGGTCTGATCCGCGCCTGGTACGCGGCCGATCTGGAGTTGCAGCGGGCCATCGTCCGCGACAACGCCGACCGTTTCACCGCCCTGCGGGACAACCTCGAACACCGCCTGCGGGAGGCCTCACGGCTGGTGTCCGAGGACGAAGGCGGCCAGGTCCGCTGACTGCCGGAGCCTGCTGGGCTCGTGGACGTACATCATGTGTCCGGCTTCGTAGTAGCTGAACTCGATGTTGGCCGCCAGCTCGGCGGGCACCGGCAGGTGGGCGAAGGTGTGCTCGGCGGCGTAGTACGGGGTGGCGCCGTCGTGGTACCCGCACGCCACGTGCACGCGCAGGTGCGGGTTGGCCCGCATGGCGGCGGCCAGCCGGTCGGCCACCGCGATGTGCGCGTTCTCGAACTCCTTGTACGACCACGGCTTCACCCGCGAGGTGAGCACCTCGTAGGGCAGGTCGTTGGCGTAGCCCAGTTCGGCGCGCAGGTAGTGGTTGAGCGCGGCGCTGTAGGGGCCCATGATCGCGCTCATGCTGGGGTCGGCGGTGAAGTGCTCGCGCCCGGCGTCGGGGTCCCAGCCGGTGAAGCGGCCGTCGAGGCGTCCGACGGTCTGGCGGCGCGGGCGCAGCAGTTCGGTGAAGAAGCGGATGTGCTCGATCCGCAGGTTCACCCGGTCGACGTAGTCCTCGCTCAGGCCGGTCAGCGCGGCGACCCTGGCCGTCGTGGCCGCGCGTTCCTCTTCGGTGAGCCGGCTGCCGCGGGCCAGCGCCCACGGGTAGTCGCGGGCGGCGAACTCCTCGGCTTCGCGCAGCACGTCCTGCAGCGGCCGGTCCCCGTGCAGGCCGTGATAGTGCGCGATCGCCGCATATGTCGGTAGATAAAGGGCGTAGGCCAGGTCGTTGCCCTCGTTGAACTCCCCGGTGATGAAGTCCAGCACCGAGGAGATCAGCATCACGCCGTTGAGGTACATGCCGTAACGCGACTGCAGGTGGTCGGCCAGGCCGGCCGCCCTGACCGTCCCGTACGACTCTCCCGCCAGGAACTTGGGCGACATCCACCGCCCGTTCCTGGTGGTCCACAGCCGGATGAGCTCGCCCACCGACTCCAGGTCGCCGGTGAAGCCGTGGTACGGCTCGGCCTTCTCCCCCTCCGCGGCCCGCGAGAAGCCGGTCGAGACCGGGTCGATGAAGACCAGGTCGCTCACGGCCAGCAGGCTCTCCTCGTTGTCGGCCAGCCCGTACGGGGGAGGCAGGAGCGCGCCCGCGTCCCCCATCACGACCCGGCGCGGCCCGAGGACGCCCAGGTGCAGCCACACGCTCGACGAGCCGGGGCCGCCGTTGAAGGCGAAGGTGACCGGCCTGCTCAGCGGGTCGGCCCCGTCGAGGGTGTAGGAGGTGACGAACATCTCGGCCTTCGGGCGCAGGCCGTCGAACGTGCCGTCGGTGAAGACCTCCTCGCGCAGCACCATCGTTCCGGTGGTGGCGGTGTACGCCTGGCCGGAGGGCAGGGTGTGCGAGGAGGTGACGAGGTTGTCCGCGGGCGCGGCAGGCTGTGAAGTTTCCGACATGTGGCCCAATTATGGAGTGGAGAGATTCGGGTCGGCGAAGCGCTCGTTCGGGACCGTGGCGTACCAGCCGGGCCGCCCGGGATCGCGGTCGTACGGATAGCCGCCCATTTCCCGATAAAGCTCGGCATATTGGGCTACACGCTCCCGGTCGAGGCGCACCCCCAGCCCCGGCCCCGTGGGCACGGCGATGGCGCCGTCCGAGTACGCCATCTTCCCGCCCTCGATCACGTCGTCGCGCAACTGGTGGTAGTGGGCGTCGGCGGCGTAGGTGAGGTTGGGCAGCACCGCGCCGAGATGCAGCATGGTCGCGAGCTGGATCCCCAGCTCCCCCGACGAGTGCACGGCCACCCCGAGCTGGAACGTCTCACACACCCCCGCCGCCTTCACGCACGGCCGGATGCCGCCCCAGAACGTCGTGTCCAGCAGCACCACGTCCGCGCCCCTGCGCAGGACGTTGGAGGCGAGCTGCTCGAAGTTGACCACGACGGTGTTCGTGGCCAGCGGCACCCTGACCTGCTCGCGCACGAGCCGCAGCCCTTCGAGCCCCCAGACGGGGTCCTCCAGGTAGTCGTTGTTCAGGTCCTCGATGGCCCGGCCGAACCGCAGCCCCTCGCCCACCGACAGCACGGCGTTCGGGTCGTACCTGAGCCGATCACCGGGGAACGCCGCCGCCAGCGCCCGGTAGCACTCCAGCTCGTAGTCGGGCGGGAAGACGCCCCCCTTGAGCTTGTGCACGGTGAACCCGTGCGCCTCCTTGAGCCGCCTGGTGTGCTCGACGAGCTGGTCGGGGGTGCGGATCTCGGCGTACCCGTCGGCCGCGTAGCGGAAGAACAGGTAGGACGCGAACGGCACGGCGTCGCGGACGCGCCCGCCCAGCAGGTCGCAGGCGGGCACGCCGAGGTGCTGCCCGATGAGGTCCAGGCAGGCGAACTCGATGGCGGCCAGGAGCTGGGTCCTGTTGTTGTAGAGCGAGGCCGTCGGATTGGCGATCTTGAAGCGCAGCGCCTCCAACTGGAACGGGTCGTGATCCTTCAGGTACGGCACCAGCGCGCGGAACGCGGCCTCGGCGCTCTCACCCCCGCCGCCCATCTCCCCCAGGCCGACCAGCCCGTTGTCGGCCTCGACCTCGACGATCGTCCGGACGAACCGGCCCCAGTGGGCGCCGTTGCTGTGCCGCAGCGGCGCCTCCAGGGGGACGGCGACCGTCGTGGCCCTGATGTCAACGATCTTCACGAGCACGTCCCCCAGACGACGGCGACACCGCAGGCGGGCAGCCGTACCTTGACCGACTCATCGACCACGTCGAGCTCGCGGGCCGCGCGCAGCCCCGGCACCCGGACGACCGCCTCGACCGGCTCGGCCGCCAGCGACTGCAGCCGCACCACGCGCTCGCCGCCCGTCAGGCCGATCGAGGTGATCAGCACGTCGGGGTGGTCGACGGAGGCGTACGACTCGGTGACCTGGGGGCTGTCGCTGATCAGCGCGCCGACGAACGGCTCGGTCAGCCCCGCGGCCACGCAAGCTCCCAGACGCCTGCCGTCGGCATCGGTCTCCGAGCCGACGGCGTACCTGAACGTCGTCTCGCCCTGCTGCTGCGAAGGGAAGTTGGTGTCCCAGATGTTGTTGAGCGCCCACGAGTAGACCGTGCCGTCCTCCTGTTCGAGGGTCGGCGGGAACGGCGCGTACGGCATGTGGATGGTTCCGAGCTGCACCAGCGGCGCCTCCAGGGTGACCCAGGCGATGGTCAGCTCGGGGTCCTCGAAGGCGATCCAGTGCCTGATCGGCAGCATGTACTCGGCCGAGCCCGGCACCCTCGGCACGTCGGGCCCGCCGACGCCGCCGGTCAGCTCCCAGGCCGTGGCCGCGCCCGCGGCGAACGGGAAGGCCAGGAAGACGGCCTCCTTGGCCGGGGTGCCCTGCTTGGCGAGCTGGTAGGTCAGGTCCACCCTGGGCACGCCGTAGTGCACCTCGACGGTGGTGCGCAGCCAGTCGACGCCTTTGCCCTGGAGCTCGACGACCAGCTTCTCGCCGACGGCCGTGCGCTGGGCCTTGACGACGGCGGCGTGCTTGCCGATGGCCCGGTCGCCGAGGAGGGTGCGATCATGCGCCCCCACATGTCCCGACATATGGTTGAAATGCGGGGCAGTGGCGTACTGGTCGTACACGTACTGGCCGAAGCCCGCCGCGGCCTCGCCGTTGACCAGCTCGCGGCCCGCCCGCTTGTCGAAGATCGAGCTGATGTAGCCCTCGCGCACGTCGTAGGTCACGCGGTAGAACTCGTTCTCGATCACCGGGACGGTCTCCAGCTCGACCGGCTCGGGGGCCTGGCTCCGGCCGGGGACCACGTCGAGACGCACGTACCCGAATCCGGGCACGTCCTGGACGACCGCGTGCACGTGCCGCCCGATCGGCCGGGTCGGCCAGTCATCCGGGTGCACGAGCTCCTCGTGGTGCGCGACCGTCTCCCCCGTCCGGGCGTCCACCAGCGCGATCGGCACGTCCACCCCCACCACGTCACGCGGCAGGAACGCCCGCGCGAGGTCCGTCCGCGCCCGCGTGGCCGGGTTGAAGACGGCGAACGAGGCCAGCGCGCCACCCTCGGAACCCGACTCCGACAGCGCGGCGGCGAACCTGCGGACCCCCGCGTGCAGCAGGTCGGACGCGTCGTCCTGGGCGTCGTAGGCGCCGGACGACTTGCGCGTCCACTGCAGGCCGCCCGAGTCGCCCGCCTCCTCGGCGTCCAGCCACGGGTTGGCCGCGCCCCAGGTGTGCTCGTTGAACAGCGCGACCTTGTCGTAGGCGAGATCGACCTGCTCGGTGGCGTCCACCCCGGCGATCGTGTGCAGCGTCTCGGCCACCCGCAACGCCGACTGCGCCCGGCGGACGTACCCGAGCGGGCGCGCGCCCGAGCCGAGCCCGTCGGCCCACCAGTCGGTCCAGTCGCCCTCGTGCACGGCCAGCCGGTCCAAGTAGCGCTCCTCGACGTGCTCGAAGAAGTCGCTGTTGACGGCCGAGCGAAGGCGCGGGAAGGCCCACTGCTCGTTCCACCTGCGGGCGATCGAGGCGGGCACGATCGAAGGGCCCGCGTTGTCGGCGTGCGCGCCCTGCACCCGCAGGTGCAGCGCGTCCAGCTCGTACGGCTCCTTCGGCGCGTCTGGCCCCTGCCAGCCGAACGTCCCCGGCCCGTACGGGTAGCCGCGCGTGGCCAGCGCCGACAGGTAACGCGGCAGCAGGTCGTCGGCCAGCTCGTAGGAGTCGGTCAGCCCGACCGTGTTGCCCTCCATGTACGCCATCCCGTGCGGCGTGTCGGTGAACCACACGATGATCTCGTTGCCGCTCGGCGCCCGCCAGCGGAACGGCCTGGTCAGCTTGTCGCCGCCGTGCAGGTACGGCACCGAGCGCCCGGCCCAGTTGTGGGCCGCGGCCAGGTAACGCACCCCGTTCGCGGTGAGCGCGTCCACCAGGCCGACGACCGCGCCCGGCACGTCGGTGTGCATGGCGGACCTGGTGGCGAAGCCGTACCTGTCCTTGAGCTGACCCGTGAAGCGGAGCTGGCGGTGCAGCTCCTCGGTCGAGCACGCCTCCGTGTGGAGCTGGAACGGCAGCGCGGTCACCTCGATCACGCCCTCGCGGGCGCGCGCGGCGAACGACTCGACCATCTCGGCCGGGCGGGCGTCCAGCCATTTCAGGGCGGGCATCGACGACTCGACCGTCCACCTGAACTTGGCGTCGTCCGGCCAGGACGCCGTCTCCTCCGCCAGCCGCAGCGCCGCGTCGAGGTAGTCGAGGTGGTGGCGCAGCACCGTGCCCTGCGGGTCGGTGTAGCCGATGTCCAGATGGGAGTGGTGCACGACGAACACGCTCCACTTGCGCTGCGGGGTCACCGTGACCTGCGCGGTGCCGACCACCCCCGCGTCGTCGCGGCACTCCAGCGTCAGCACGCGCGGCACGTCCACCTCGGGCACCAGCAGCGTCACGTCCTTGCCCGACGCGCTGTCCACGCCCACCAGCACGTGCGTCAGCGGCTCGGTGCTGGACACCCTGACCGCCTGCCGGCCGTCGTGGGTGAACAGCGGCAGCACCGCGACCCGCACCTCCAGCCCGCGAACGCTGATGACAGGCGTCGAGGTGTCCTCGCGCAGCGCCTGCCGGATCGCGTCGTAGTCGGGGCTCCCCAGGCTTCGCTGGAGCAACCGGCTGGTCATTGAACACTCCCTAGAGAAAGGCCCCTGGCGAACAGGCGCTGGGTTGCGAGGAACAGGATCACGGTCGGCAGCGAGACCACCAGGCCCGCCGCCAGTCCGACCGGGACCGGGGTCCCGGCGTAGACGTCGGTCATGAGCCCGGCGATGGCGGTCATCACCGGCCGGACGTCCTCGGTCTGGGTCAGGGTCAGGCCGAAGATGAGGTCGTTCCAGATGAAGGTGAACTCCAGGATGAACACGGCCGTCAGCGCGCTGAACGAGATCGGCAGGTAGATCCGCCAGAAGATGCGCCAGGTGGTGGCGCCGTCCATCCTGGCGGCCTCGAAGACCGAGAACGCCACGCCGCTGTAGAAGTTGCGCAGCACGAACGCGGCCAGCGGCACGTTGATCGCCGTGTAGAGGAGGATCATGCCGAAGCGGCTGTCGTACAGACCGGCGTCGCTGTAGCCGACGAACAGCGGCACGAGCAGCATCTGCGAGGGGAAGATCGTGCCCCCGAAGATCAGCAAGAACCACCAGAACCCGCCCCGCAACCGCAACACGACAATCGTGTACCCGGCCAGGGCCCCGATGATCACACCGAGCAGCGGGGAAACGACGCTGTAGAGCGCGGTGCTGGCCAGGCTCTGCGACAGGTTGGCGCTCTCCAGCGCCCTGCCGAAGTTCTCCAGCAGCGCGAAGTCACCGGACGGCACCCAGGCGCTGGCCGGATCGTAGGAGCTCGCCGGCCGCGAGGCGTTCACGAGCAGCAGGTACGTCGGCCCGAGCCAGATCAGCCCGAGCACGATCAGCACGGCACGCCTGATCATGTGGCGGTCACCTGCCTCCTGAGGTAGAGGTAGGACGCCAGCCCCGTGACCACGGTCAGCATCACCGCCACGGCCGAGCCGTATCCGTAGTCGCTGGCCACGAACGTGTCCTTGTACATCGTCACCGCCAGCGTCTCGGAGTTGCGCCCAGGCCCGCCCTGCGTCAGCACCCACACGATGTCGAACGTCTTCAGGCTGGCCACCAGCGCGAGCCCGACCACGACGGCCGTCAGCGGCCTCATCAGCGGCCAGATGACGTGCCTGAACAGCCCCCACCCCGAGGCCCCGTCCAGCCGGGCCGCCTCGATGGGCTCCTTCGGGATCGACTGCAGCCCGACCACGAACAGCAGCGTGTTCACGCCGAGCTGCTGCCAGGTCCACACCAGCAGCATGGCCAGCGTGTTGTGCGGCGCCTCCTGCAGGAACGCGGTGTCCACGCCGAGCAGCAGGTTGGCGATCCCGCCATGAGACAGGACCGGGCTCCAGACCATGGCCAGGCCCGCGCCGCTCAGCGCGTACGGCAGCATGAACGGCAGGCGGTACCACGCGCCGCCCTTGAGGTCGTAGGACAGCACCGCCACCAGCAGTCCGAGCCCGACCGGCAGCACCATCGTGCCGACCACCCAGATCAGCGTGTTGCGGGTGGAGGTCAGCAGCGCCGGGTCGTCGAACAGCTTGGCGAAGTTGTCCAGTCCGATCCACGCCGGCGGCTCCAGGCCGTCGTAACGGGTCAGGCTCAGGTAGGCCGTCCACAGGAACGGCGCGTAGAGCAGCCCCGCGACCAGCAGCGCCGCCGGCGCGACGTATCCGTGCCTGAACCGGCCGAGCATGGGCGTGCGCACGCTCACTGGTGCGTGCTCCAGTACTCGTCGGCGGCCTTCTGGATCGTCTCCAGGACCTCCCTGTAGCTGGCGGGCTCGGTGACGAACTTGCTGAACCCGTCGAGCGCGGCCGTCAGCACCGGTGGCGGCGTCGCCTCGAAGTAGCGGTTGACCAGGCGGTACTTGCCGCTGCCCGCGTCCTTGGTGACCGCGCCGAGCGCCTCGTCCTGGATCGTGACCTTGGGGTTGGCGCTGACGTCGCCCCTGCTCTTGGCCCACTTCTCCTGGGCCTCGGCGGTGGTCCACCACTTGAGGTACTTCTGGCTCGCGTCGGGGTCGGCCGCCTTGGTCAGCGAGCAGAGCGGCCCGCTCTCGAAGATCATCGAGGTCTTGGGGAGCGCCGGGTTGACGTTGGGGATGACGAAGAAGCCGTAGTCGGTGCCCGCCTTCATGTCGCGCGTGGTCATGCTGGTGTTGAACCAGCTTCCGAGGGAGACCATCGCGGCCTTGCCGGTCTTCAGCACGTCGCCGGGGTCGGTCTTGTCACCAGGGTTAATGAAATATCCGGCGTCTATGAGCTGCTTCCAGCGCTCCATCACCTGGACCACGCCCGGATCGGTGTACTTGGCCTTGCCGGTGGACAGGCGGTCGTACAGGTCGGGGTCGGTGCCCGCCATGAGCTGCTCGAACCAGACGAAGGAGAACAGCACGCTGGTGTGGTAGAAGGCCTTCACGCCGTTCTTCTTCAGCGTCTCGGCCGCCTGGACGAGCTCGTCCCAGGTCTGCGGGGGCTTGATGTCGTACTTGTCGAAGACCTGCTTGTTGTAGAACATGCCCCAGTACCCGACGTTCATCGGCACGCAGTACTGCTTGCCGCCGATCGTGTAGTAGGGAAGCAGGTCCTGTGGCAGGTCGCCGCTCTTGATCGCCTCCTGCCAGATGTCCGTCGTCTCGGCCACCTGCTTCTGCTTGACGATCTCCTCCAGCATCCCCCCGGTCTGCCAGGTGAACAGGTCAGGCTTGACGTTCGTGCGGAACGAGGCCTTGATGAACGCCTGGTACTGCGCCGAGTCCGTGTACCCCGTCGGCTTCATGCCCAGGCCGATCTGCTGCTTGGACAGGGCGCCCATCTCGTCGAAGTACTTCGACCACGCGCCCTTGTCGTTGTACAGCGTCAGCTCGGTCTTCTTCTCCGGCGCGGCGGCGCCGTTGCCACCGCAGGCGGTCAGGACCAGCGCCGCCACGCCGAGCGTGGCCACACGTGACCGGAACATGGGCCGGCCTCCTTGGTTCTCATCGGGGGGATTGCAACCTGTGCTCTATTACCGTCTTCACGTCGACCAGGTGGGCCCGCATCCGCTCCTCGGCCTGCGCCGCGTCGCGTGCTTCCATGGCCCCCAGGATCGCCAGGTGCTCCTCGTAGTCACGGCGCCGGTCGTCGAAGATCTGCAGGATCTCCCGCTGCTCGGGACCGTGGACGGTGAGCAGCGAGTCGACCACCTCGTGCAGGACGCTGTTGCCCGCCATCCGCGCGGTTGCCCGGTGGAAGGTCATGTTGGCGTCGTGCAGCTCGGCGTCCTCACCACGCAGGTGTCTGCCCGCCTCGTCGAGCACCCGCTTGAGCGCCGTCAGCTCTTCGCGTCCGGCTTGCTCGGCGGCCATCGCGGCCAGCGGCGGCTCGATCACGATCCGCGCGCCGAGCAGCTCAAGGAGCTGGGCGGCGTGCATCTCGCGCATGTTCGGGTTGGGCAGGACCAGCCGCTCGATGGCGGCTCCGACGTAGATGCCGGAGCCGTGCCGCAGCTCGATGGCCCCGGTGGCCTCGAGCCGGCGCAGCGCCTCGCGCAGCGTCGGGGTGGTGACGGCGAAGCGCTGGGAGAGCTCCCTGGTCGAGGGCAGCCTGTCGCCCGGCCGGTGCCCTCCCGTACGGATGAGCTCCAGCATGCGCTCGGTCAGAGCGTCGGAAAGCGTGGGCCGCGTTACCTCGGACATATCAAGTGATCTAATCACTTAATGCCATGGGAGTCTATGATTTCGCGGCATGAAGCGTGTGCTGGCATGTGTCGCCGGGCTTGGGGCGGTATTGGTCGTCGGGGGCGCCGGCTGGTACTACTCGGGCCGGGTCATCGTCCCCTCCCGCAAGGAGAATTCGTACCCGCTGGAAGTGATCGCCTACGACGACTCGCGGGTGACGCTGAAGGGTGAGCCCGACCCGGCCGCGCCCGGCGAATACGGGCTGACCTGGCGCGACGGCAACGCCACGCTGGGGCCCGTGGTCTCGGTCACCGGCGACACCGTGGTACGCGAGGTGACGAAGGTCCGCAGAGGGACCCTGCGGCCGGGCGTGCGGGCCTACCTCGACCGGTGGATGTGGGGGCACGAGGATCCGCGCTCGGCGCTCGGCCTGCCGTACGCGCAGGTCTCGATCAGCGGCGAGTTAGGCGACTTCCCCGCCTGGCTGACCCCGGGATCGGCCAGGACGTGGGTCATCGCCGTGCACGGCCGCAACGCCAACCCCTCCGAGGCCCTGCGCTACATGCCGGTGCTCCGCTCACTGGACCTGCCCGTGCTGGCGATCAGCTACCGCAACGACCCTGGGGCGCCGGCCAGCCCCGACGGCAAGTTCCACCTCGGCGCCAGCGAGTGGCGCGACGTGGCCGCGGCCATCGCCTACGCCCGGGGGCAGGGCGCGACCGGAGTGATCCTGTACGGCTTCTCCATGGGCGGGAGCATCGTCCCGATGGCGGCCCGCCGGCTGCCAGGCGAGCCGATCAAGGGGCTGATCCTGGACAGCCCCGTCCTGGACTGGAACGGCCCCATCGACCAGGCCGCCCGGCAGCAGGGGGTGCCGCTCTGGCTGGCCTCGGTGGGCAAGTTCGTCGTGGAGCGGCGTACCGGGATCTCGCTGGACGAACTGGACCACGTACGGCACGCCAATGAGTTCAAGCAGCCGATCCTTCTGTTCGCCGACGACGCCGACACCGGCGTGCCTCCCGGTGCCGCGCTCCGCTTCGCGCAGCTCAGACCCGATCTGGTGACACTGGTACGCACGCGCGGCGGCGGCCACGTGGGCTCGTGGAACGTCGACAGACCCCGCTACGAACAGGCGCTGCGCGACTTCGTCACCCGGGTCGCCCTTTGAGCAGGTCGGTCATCGTGTCGATCTGCCCCTGACGCGACACCTTCACCTGCCCGGCCCATTCCTTGACCGCCGGAGCGGCCCCTGCGTTCACCTCCGCCGCGGCCATCTGGATGGCGTCGTCCTGGTGCGCGATCAGCATATTGAGCAGATCCCGCTCGAAGTCCTTCGACTTCTCCAGCTTCTTCAGCGCCTGGATCCGCTTGACGTCGGTCTGCGGCATCGGGCCATGATGATCGTGCGCGCCGGTGGCCGCGGTGAGCGGCTGATCCCAGGAGTGCAGCCAGCGCAGCATCATCTCGACCTCACCCTGCTGGGTGTTCGCGATGGCCGAGGTCAACGTCCTGAGCTCCGGCGTGGTGGCCCGCGCCGTACCTGCCTTGGCCATCTCGATGCCCTGCCGGTGGTGCTGCACCATCATCTGCACGAACATCACGTCGTCGGCGTTCACCGGAGGCTGCTCGCTCTGGGCGCATGCGGCGACGCTCAGCAGGACGCCCAGGGCGGCCACGAAGACGCGCACCCGCCTCACCTCTTCTTACTTATAGGAAACCTTCCTAATCGATTTCCCGCGCCCGCGCAATGCCCCGGAGGAATTCCCGCGCGAGCCGCGTGTGCGTCGTGGCGATCGCCCTCATGAACCCCCGGCGCGCAGCGGGAAAGTCCCCGTCCAGCAGCCGCAGCGGCCCCGCGACAAGCGACAGGTGCTGCGCGAGCCGATAGAACCGCATCCGCCCCTCATCCAGCTCCACGGGCCGCAACCGCTCGTAATGCCGCTCCTCGAACCGCAGCCCGAGAAAGACGTACTCCCACTCGACGTCGAAGAACATCGCCCCCTCGATGTCGATGAGCACCGGCTCCCCGTCCTCGTCCACCAGGACGTGATCGGGCCCCAATTCGCCATGGATGAGCCCGTAATCCGTCCGCTCCTCAACGGCATCGGCCATCTCCCGAACGGCCGCCTCGAACTCCCGCCGCACCTCCCTGATCTCACCGACCCGCCGGGCCGCCTCATCGAGATCCCGCAGCGCCCGCCCCCGCACCACCTCGACCGCCGCCCGCGTCGTCGGCTCGGCGACCTTCCCGACACTCGCGGACCGATGCCGCCCCATCGCCTCCAGAGCGACCGCCAGCCGATCCAGCACCCGTTCACCCTTGACCGGATCGTCGCGCAGCAACTCCTCCAGCGTCCCCCCGCGAACATCCTCGATGACCGCCACGTCGCCCGGACAATGCCGCCTGCTCCGGTCGGCGAAATAGAGCGCCGGAACCCGCACACCGATCGAACTCAGGCAGTCCCGGCTCGCCTCGAACAACCTCAACCCGGAAGCGTGCCCGAAAGGATCCGCTGCTTCGGCGTGCGCGTCGGCGGGCCAGTAATCCTCGTCCTCGGCCCAGACATACAGCACCGCACTCGGCCCCTCCTCGAACGAGAGCCGATAAACCCCCTTCTTGCTCCCGCCCTGAAGCCGCTCCAGTCCGGTGAGCCGCCGCCCCGCCCCGAACACCTCACGCGCCAGCCCGGCCGCCTGCTCGCTGTTCACAGTCACGGACGAGATCCTGCCATTCACTTCGTCCGCGAACGTCGGTGGAGAAGTGTAGAACTGGCCGATGTGGATGATCAGCCGACTCTTGACGGCCCGCACCCCGCCCCCGACATCCTCTCCTACATCGACGACCTGATAGCGAACCTGGTCGATGACGACATGCGCACGTGGTCCGACAGCCTCGACTACGGGACGGACTTCACCGTCTGAGACTCTGGCTCGCGCATAGTCCTTGGACGCCTCCATGACAGCCAGGCCGGGGCCCGCGTGTTCGTTTCCGCGGGAATCGGCCCATCGTCACTTCCGTACGTCCCCTTTCAGGAGTGCCAACCTTTTGCCGCGCCCACGGCGTCTGGAGGTTACCGACATGAGGAGAGACGTTGGATCGCGATGCCGGTTTCCTGGCGTTCGTGGATGCTCACCAACGCCCGTTGATGCGCCTGGCCTACCTGCTCACCGGAGAGGTCCACCTCGCCGAGGACCTCCTGCAGAGTGTGCTGGTCCGCATGATCGGGCGGTGGTCGAAGTTACGCCACATCGACAACCTTGACGCCTACGCGCGCAAGACCATGGTGAATCAGTACATCTCGTGGCGGCGGCGGCGCGGTTCCGACGAGGTGCCGAGCGCCGAGCCGCCCGACCGCGCTTACTCGCCCGAGGACTCCGCCGTCCTGCGGATCGTCCTGCGCCAGGCACTCATGCGGCTGACGCCCAAGCAGCGCGCGGTGCTCGTTCTGCGCTTCTACGAGGACCGTACCGAACGTGACGTCGCCGACCTGCTGGGATGTTCCGTCGGCACCGTGAAAAGCCAGGCCCACCACGCCCTGGCCCGCTTGCGTGCGCTGGCGCCCGAACTGGCGCCGAAACTGCCTGTACTGGACGATCCGGCCCGTAGTGAGGGGGCACGCCGATGACCTGGCTCGGAGAACAGCTCGGCCGCATCGCCGATGACATGCCAGAGCGAGACTTGGGCGCCAGGGCGATCGAGATCCATCAGCGGAGGCGGCGCAACGTCATGGCGCTCGCCGCCGCCGCGGTGGTCGTCGTCACGGTGCTCGCCGCCGCCGTCGGAGTACGGACGCTGCCCACGGAGCCGCGCGCCGCCGCCCGCCCGTCCGGCCCGCCCGAGCAGTCCACCATCAAGGTCGGGGTGGTGGCGAGTGTGGAGTCGGTGCCCGTGGTCGTGGCCTTGGACAAGGGCTATTTCGAGGAGGAAGGGCTGATGGTGCAGCCGGTGATCGTCGCCGGCGCGGCGGACGCGGGGGACCAGGTCGAAAGTGGCAAGCTGGACTTGGCGCAGACCGACTACGCCACGGTGTTCAGGTTGAACGAGTCGGGCAGGCAACTCAAGATCGTCTCCGCCTTGTACCAGGCCGCGCAGGGGAGCTTCGCGGTCGTCGTCAGCGCCAAGTCGAAGATCAGGACAGCGACCGATCTCAAGCGCAAGAGGATCGCGACCCCGGAACTCGAAGGGCTCGGGACATTGGCGCTGGCAGTCGTGCTGAAGCGGGCCGGGCTGACGTTGCGCGACGTCGTGCCGGTCGAGACGCCCTATCCCGACATGCTCAACGCGATCGACAAGGGGCAGGTCGACGCCGCCCTGCTGGCCGAGCCGTTCGTCACCGTGGGCCGCGATACCGAGCGCACGCGGATCGTGGCGGACGCGATGACCAGGGAGCTCGCGAACCTGCACACCGCAGGCATGACAACCACTGACCAGTGGATCCGGCGAAACCCCCGCACGCTGGCGGCCTTCCAGCGCGCGCTGGCCAAGGCGCAGCGCCTGATCGCGAGCGATCCTCAGCAGGTGCGCAACACGCTGCCCCGCTACATGAGGATCTCCAAGGCGATGGCCGCAGGCGTCGCGCGCGGCTCCTATCCCGCCAAGCTGGACACGACAGAACTCCAGCGAATCGCCGATCTGGCCCACGCCTACAAGTTCCTCAAACGCCCGGCAGACCTGGGGAGCGCCGTCATGAAGAGCAGGTGAAGCCGGCAGCTTCCAGGGGTTGCGGTCATCGGTTGGATGATCTGGCTCCGTCCGATGGCCCTTTCCTGGGACGGCTCAAGGACCCGGATAAATAGGTCTGGCCATAGCCGCTTGATCACGCGGAGCGCTGCATCGTCAGCGACTGAAACCGGTTTTCGTCAGCTCCCACGGCGTGGAAGTCCACGATCTCGAAGGACTTGCGTGCGTACTTCTGAAGCTGCTCATCGCTACGGAAGGAGAAGAATCGAGGAGGGTCATGGTCGTCCTCTTCGAAGGGCCCTTCTCCCGTCAGGCTGCCCCCGCCGTACACACCGAGAAAGAACAGGCCGCCGGGCCGCATCAGCGCGTGAATCGCGTCCATGACCGCCGGAAGGTCGCTGTTGGGCACATGTAGCAAGCAGTTCAGCGCGTACACCGCGTCGAACGAACCGGGCGCGAAATCGAGGTGCAGAAAGTCCATGGCATGGGCTTCAATGCCCTTCTCCCGGCACAGAGCCACCATGGCAGGCGACAGATCAACGGCCACGACGTCCAGACCATTCTCCTGAAAGTACGCACTGTCCTGGCCCGTTCCGGCGCCGATCTCCAGCAGTCGCCCGCAACCGTGCCCCTTCAGCCGGTCCAGGAACGCCTCGCGCTCTGCCACCTTCCACGGGGCCTTGCCGCTGAGATCACGTTGTTCGGCGCGACCGTCATATGCCGTTCGGAGGGGGCCGATCACATCGTCGTAGCGCACGCTCATCGCGTCATGATGCCCAACGAGAGACCTTCGGCAACAGGCGAGCACTGTCAACCGCATGGCCGGGCGTTGGGCATCAAGCGGTTCGGCGGCTCAGCACTGGGTCGGCGATCAGCCGGGCGGCTGGGCAGAGCGTCTGCCCGTACAGGCGAAACAACTCATCTCGCGAATCGAAGTAGCCCAGATCTACCCGGACGTGGACGGACAGGTCGCAGCTTGGTGAGGACGTGCCGCCCCAGTCCACAGCGGTCCGGGCAACGGCGTCGAAGAGGGTCTCGGTGCTGCTGTTACTGAAGCCGGAAGCGAGACACAGACCGTCGTAGAGCTCCGACACAGGTACCCAGCCTTCTTCGATCCAGAACTCCGGCCAGGCCAAGACGACGTCAGTGGGAACCACGGCACGAAGGCGCGGGAAACGCGGATACCAGAAAGCGCCATCGATCATGCGCCCCCTGACTCGGGTGGCGATGCCGTGGGCACGGGCCAGAGCCTCCAGCACCGCCATGCGCTGGCTACACGAGCCCCGCCCACGGGCAATCGTCACGGAGACAGGTTGCTCCTCGTTCATCGCGTAGACCGGGCGGATGCACTCGCCGATCAGCCGATGTGCGGCTTTCACCCACTCCCGCTGAGGCGAGCGAGCAACCATCTGGTTGGGGAGTTGGAGAGTCATCCCAACGCGCGCTGCCAATTCGACAACGCTCGAATGATGCCGGTCGAGAATCGACGTGGCGGCGGTCCCACCGAGGACCGGTAACAAGGGCCGCACCACGGCACACCACCGGCGCCGGGGGTTGAGCAACCGCGAGGTCATCTGAACAGCCTAAGAAACGTTACCGCTGTTTTGATGAAAAGGGCCCTCGGGATGGGAGAACCGCGGCTTGGTCACGGGAGGATCCCGCATGGGATAACCGATCCTCTTCCAGATCTTGGCGATTCATACTGGTGCACACCCCGTTCTCCCCTCCCGAAGGGCCTCCAGGTGCTGCATTTTTCTCGTGAGCAATTACGCCCGGTCAGTGGCGTCGCGGTCTTCGCCATCGCGGGCGTGGTGTGCGATTCCCTCGTGGGGGTCGCCGCAGCGGGGATCAACCTCTGGTACGCGTCGCTCGTGGATCGTATGATCAGTGATTTCGACTCCATCTCCGGGACGGAGATGCGGACGGGGGAACTGCTCGTCCTATGGTCCGGAACCGCGCGATTCTTCATCTTCCTCGCGGCCGCAGCCGGGTTCCTGGCCTGGCTGTTCCGCGTCAGGACCAACGCCGTGAGTCTCTCACTGACCGGTCACCGGCGCAGCAGGTCCTGGCTGATCGCAGGATGGGTGATACCGATCGGCTGGTTCTGGATTCCCAAACAGATCGTGGACGACATCTGGCGTGCCTCCACACCCCCCGGCTCTGCCAAAGGGCTGATCAACGCGTGGTGGGCGGCCTGGCTGATCGCCTGGGTGACGGCGAAGGCGACCTGGGGCCTGCTCTATCTCTTCTCCATCGACCTGGAGGGAGTCGCCTTCGCCCTGCGCTTGGAGGTGGTCGGCATCGGGCTGATGCTGATCGCAGCCGTACTGGCGATCGGCGTCATCCGCAAGATCACCTCCGCTCAGGAGACACTCCGCTCAACGCCTCCAGCCAACTCCGCGCCAAGCGAACCGCCCCCAGCATCCAGCGCGCCCGAGCCGACCGCAGCGTCGTAGGGCAAAATCCGTGGACTTGCTCATCCTCCCCCACCGAGGAGGTGGTCAGCAGCAGTTGGCCGAGGCACCGATCTGCTCGGTGGCTGGCGTACAGCAGGCTGACTCGGATTCTTTGGCCAGGGTGTCGGCGTCGGCCTTGACCACATACACCTCCCATGGCTCGCCACCAGGGCCGTGCACCCAGACCTTGTCCTGGAGGGCGTAGCAGCAGGAGGTGTCGTTCTCTTCGAAGGTGGCCAGTCCGGCGTCCTTGAGCCGCTGGGTGGCGGCGTTGACCTGCGCGGTGTCCTCGACCTCGACCCCGAGGTGGTCCATGTGGGTGTCCTCCCCCTCCTCCCCTTCGATGAGCACCAGCTTGAGCGGAGGCTCGGCGATGGCGAAGTTGGCGTAGCCGGGGCGGCGCTTGTCCGGTTCGACGCCGAACAGCTTGGAGTAGAAAGTGATCGACCCCTCCAGGTCGGCGACACGCAGAGCGAGTTGGACGCGTGACATCGCGATCTCCCATTCGTTGCTTCGATGGATGTCTAAGCAGTCCCGAGTTTGCGCCTCTGCTTAGGAATCTGTCAAATTAGAGACATGTCGAAACAGGAGTTGCCGGTGTTCGCCTCCGGGTGCTGCGCACCGCTGATTTCGGAGCCGATCACCGAGGACGAGGCCGTCGAGATGGCCCGCGTGTTCAAGGCGCTCGGCGATCCGATCCGGTTGCGGCTGCTGTCCCTGATCGGCGCACACGAGAGTGGCCGCCAGATCGGCGACGGGGTGTGCGTGTGCGAGTTGACCGGCGCCTTCGCGGTGACCGCGCCGACGATCTCGCACCATCTCAAAGTGCTGCGTGAGGCCGGTCTGATCGACAGCGAACGACGGGGCACCTGGGTCTACTACTGGATCGTCCCGGCCACGCTGAAGCGCCTGACGAGCGTTCTGGCCCTGCCCGAGACGCTCGTCGCGGACGCGCGGTGAATCTGGCTCGCAGGGCGCTTGCCGAGTTCGCCGGCACCGCCGCCCTGGTGGCCGTGGTGGTCGGTTCCGGCATCATGGCTGCCGAACTGTCGCGTGACGTCGGCGTACAACTGCTGGCCAACAGTCTGGCCACGGCGGCGGGCCTGGCAGTGCTCATCGTGATCCTCGGACCCGTGTCCGGCGCGCACTTCAATCCGGTCGTCTCCGTGGCGGCCTGGGTCCTCACCCGTCGCGACGCAGCCCCGACCCTGCGCGGCCGAGAGGTCGCGGCATACGTGCCCGCTCAGGTCGCCGGAGCCATCGCCGGGGCACTGCCGGCGAACGCCATGTTCGCGCTCCCGGCCGTTCAGATCTCGGCTCGTGACCGGTCGGCACCTCACCTGCTGCTGGGTGAGGTGGTGGCCACCGCCGGGCTCATCGTGGTGATCTTCGCGCTGGCCCGGCAAGGTCGCGCCACACTGGCCCCGGTCACGGTCGGTGGCTACATCGGCGCCGCATACTGGTTCACCAGCAGCACGAGCTTCGCCAACCCTGCCGTCACCCTGGGCCGGACCTTCACTGACACCTTCACCGGGATCGCCCCCGCTTCGGCGCCCGGCTTCATCGTCGCCCAGCTGGCCGGTGCCGCGCTCGGCGGCCTGCTGCTCGTCATGCTCTACCCGAACAGCCCGCAGCCCGTCCCCGGCTCCGCCTACCAGGCCGCCGCCGATCAGCCTCGATAGGAGAAACCCGTGTCCGATCAGGTGGATGCACCGCCGCAGGTGTTGTTCGTGTGCGTGCACAACGCCGGCCGCTCCCAGATGGCCGCCGCCTTCCTGACCCACCTGGCCGGCGAACGGGTACGTGTGCGTTCGGCCGGTTCCGCGCCCGCGGATCAGGTGAACCCGGCCGTGGTGGAGGCGATGGCAGAGCGTGGCATCGACATCTCCGCCGAGATTCCCAAGGTGCTCACAGCCGATGCCGTCCAGGCCAGCGACGTCGTGATCACCATGGGCTGCGGCGACGCCTGCCCGATCTTCCCCGGCAAGCGCTACGAGGATTGGGTACTGGACGACCCAGCCGGCCAGGGCGTCGAAGCCGTGCGCCCGATCCGCGACGCGATCGAGACCCGCGTTCGCGCGCTGATCTCTGACCTCGCCTCAGCCCCCGCAGACACAGCGATCAAGTGAGCGTTGGACGGGACGGCCCGCGGGCCACTCATCGAGTCCATGCGTCCTGGCGGCATAACACCGAAGCCGCAGGCATCTGGACCAGCGGGTGAACTCACCGGCAGGTCGTTGCAAGCCCTGCACGAGGATCTGCTCTCCATGGACCCTTCGGGCCAAGAGGGCGGGGATCTCTCCGAGTAGAGCATGGCCCCGTTGCTGTACGAAGCTGCTGCACGCCCACGTAAAAGGCCCTCCTGGATCATCCGGAAGGGCCTTTGAACTGGGAGCCGCCTTGGGGATTCGAACCCCAGACCCCTTCATTACGAGTGAAGTGCTCTGACCGACTGAGCTAAGGCGGCGCGCTGTTCAGCGTGGACGAGTCTACAGGAGCTCAAGGGGTCCTCGCTCCCTCCCATACACCCCTCCTCACCCCTATTCACCGACACGCCCCGCGGTAGTACCGTGAACGTGCTGCTGAGGTGGTCGGGGGTCTGTCGCCGGAGACGGCCCGTTTCGAGACCGTGCGGTGAGGTGTTCGCACATGCATGGAAGCCTCTTGACCCGTTTCGTGGTCACGCCCGACGGCAGAAGGCCGGCAGTCGAGGACCGGGGAAGCCTGACGGCGCCCCCGTGTTCCTGCTGCACGGTACCCCCGGCAGCCGGATCGGTCCCTCCCCGCGTGCCCAGGTGCTGTATCGGCTGGGTGTCAGGCTAGCCCCGTTTTCCGCACGTGCGGTTGTTTGAAGATCGCCAGGTTGCTGTGGTGATCGTCATCGCGGTATGACCTGGCTGGTGAGACAGCGTGCG